>JADGBX010000200.1 GCA_015231265.1 Magnetococcales bacterium
ACACCCTCCTCACTGCGGGTCGGACGGAGCCTCCAACGTCGGGATATACCCGAAACAGGCTCCCCCTCCCCGCAAGTGTGTTGCGCGCCGGGGGGGGTGGGGAGTGTGTTCGGGAAGGCGTCTGGTGTTGAGTGTGGTTTCTGTTCCAGAGAGGCACATCAACGTCATTCTTTCGCCGTTGCCTTTGCCGTGGCCATACTCCCTCCCTAAAAGGAGGTGCGGAACCATGGGTTCCAAGGTGTGGCCTTTTGACGTGAGCGTTCCAGAGCTCTTTGAGAAAAGAAGATCGCCAGTGTACGGATTTGAGTTGGAACGACTAGGACGTGTCCTCAATGAGCCCTATATAAACCGAATTGATCAAGGATTATACCGAGATGCGTAACAGCTCATTGATACCGGTCTTGGAGCGCGTCTTGGCATCCACCGTCTTGACGATCACCGCACAATAGAGATTGGGACCGGGAGATCCGTCGGGCAGAGGCTTGCCCGGCATGGTGCCGGAGACGACGACGGAGTAGGGCGGCACATACCCCATGTGAATCTCGCCCGTCGCCCGATCGACGATGCGGGTGGACTTGCCGAGATATACCCCCATGGAGAGTACCGCTCCCTCACCAACGATCACCCCCTCGGCCACCTCGGCCCGAGCACCGATGAAACAGCCGTCCTCAATGATGACAGGGTTGGCCTGAAGAGGCTCCAACACCCCGCCGATACCGGCACCGCCGGAAATGTGAACGTTTTTACCGATCTGGGCACAGGAGCCCACCGTGGCCCAGGTGTCCACCATGGTGCCGCTGTCCACATAGGCGCCGATGTTGACGTAGGAGGGCATGAGAACCGCACCGGGAGCGATGTAGCTGCCCTTGCGCGCCGTGGCCGGTGGTACGACACGAATGCCGGCTTCCTTGAAACGGGCATCGTCCCAGTCGGAGAACTTGAGCGGCGCCTTGTCGTAGAAGCGAAGCTCACCCTCCTCCATGGGACGGTTGTCCAACAGCTTGAAGGAGAGAAGAACCGCCTTCTTCGCCCACTGGTTGACGATCCAACCGTGCTCGGCATCCGGGGCATCGGGAGATTTCTCAGCCACGCGCAGTGTGCCGGAATCGAGCTGCTCCAACGCCTCCATGACGGCATCACGCACCGGGCCGGTGGTATCGTAGGTGATCTGGTCGCGATTGTCCCAGGCCTCTTCGATGGTGGTTTTGAGATCGGACATGATCGTGGTTTCCTGTGTGAGAGAATATGGGATCGTCAACGTTATCGGGCGCAGAGAGCGATACGGTGCATCGCCTCTCGGTTGCGCTCCCGTTCGCTGACCAGAGCGATACGGATATAGGGGTCGCCGGGGTTGCTGCCGTCGGCGGACGGGCGGCCCAGATAGCCGCCGGGGAGCGTGGTCACCCCCTGCTCCTGATAGAGCCTGCGCGCAAACGCCTCACCCCCTCCGGGCACCTCCAACCAGAGATAGAATCCGGCATCGGGTCTCCGCACCGTCAGCACCGGCGACAGAATCTCCACCGCATCGTCCAGCTTGGCGCCGTAGAGGGCGCGATTGTCGGCCACATGCTGCTCATCACCCCAGGCGGTCACAGCGGCTTCCTGAATGAAGGGTGGTGTGGCACAACCGGTGTAGGTACGCAGACGGAAGAAGGCGTCGAGAATCTCCCCGTCACCGGCGATGAAACCGGTGCGCGCCCCGGGCATGTTGGAGCGCTTGGAGAGGGAGTGAAACACCAGGCAGCGCTTGAAATCCTCCCGCCCCAACGCTCGACACGCCTCCAGAAGCCCGGCCGGAGGCCGATCATACCAGATCTCGGAGTAACACTCGTCGGAGCAAAGCACGAAGTCGTGGCGGTCGGCCAGTCGGATGAGCTGCTTCAGATTCTCCAGATCGTGCACCGCCCCGGTGGGATTGGAGGGGGAGCAGAGATAGAGCAGTTGCGTCTTGTCCAGAAGTTCGGCGGGCAGCGCGGCGTAGTCGGGCACGAAACCGTTCTCGGCTGTGGCCGGTACCGGCACGATGCGGGCGCCGGAGATGAGCGACGCTCCTTCGTAGATCTGGTAGAAGGGGTTGGGCGTCAGCACCACCGGATCCGCCGCCGTGCGGTCGATCACCGCCATCGCCACGGAGAAGAGCGCCTCACGGGTACCGTTGGCACTGAGAACGTTGCGGGCCGGATCCACCGATCCGGGAGTCAGTTGAAACCGGGTGGTGAGCCAGTCGGCAATGGCCCGGCGCAGACTCTCCTGCCCGCGTGTCGTCGGATAGAGGGCGATGCCCCGAGTCAACTGCTCCGCCATGGCATCCCGCACCAGAGAAGGAACCGCATGCTTCGGCTCACCGATGGAGATGTCGATGGGCGTGATGCCGTCGGCAATCGTCACGCTGCGCTTCAGAGCGGCCAGCTTCTCGAAGGGGTAGGGTTGCAGAAGCGAGAGATCGGGATTCATGAGCGTGTCGGTGTCGTGTTGGTGTCTCGATGGAGAGGGGGCTCAATGTGTCGTTGTTCGAATTGTAGTGCATGGCGCGCCGAGTCGGAACCCTGCGCGGTTCGGGTAGCCGCTGCGATCATGGTGCCGGCACGATCCGGTCGCGTCCGGCCCTTTTGGCCTGATAGAGAGCGGCATCGGCCCGTTTGATGGGATCGTCCGGCCCCTCTTCCGGCTCCATCCGGGCGACACCGGCGCTGATGGTGACGTGAAACTGACCGGCTCCCTCCGCCCCATGCTTCTGCTCCGCCACCGTCCGCCGCAGCATCTCGGCATAGGCGATTCCATCCTCCAGCGTGCAGCCGGGCAGCAGCAGTAGAAACTCCTCGCCACCCCAACGACAGAGCGTATCCGATCCCCGCAGCCGGGAGAGCGCCGCCCAGGCCGTGCTGCTCAAGACGTGATCGCCCACGTGGTGGCCGTAGGTGTCGTTGATGGATTTAAAGTGGTCGATGTCGAACAGAATCACTGTCAACGGGCTACCCGACCGAACAGAGGCGGTACGCTGTCGCTCGTACACCATGCGAAAACCGCTGCGGTTGAGTGCCTTGGTCAAAGGATCGATGGTTGCCATCTCTTCGAGACGGTTTTGGTAGCGCCGAATGGTGAGATGGGCCAACCAGGTGATCAGAAGGGTGATCACCAGGCCGATCAGAAGGGTGATCCAGAAGGTGTTGCGCACCTGCTCCTGGCCGCTCCGTCGATCCTGCTCGATCACGACCGTCCAGCCGATCTGCGCCAGTTTCACCACACTGTAGATGGCGGGGCTGTCAGCATCGGGCACGATGGCGTCAAAGGCGGGTTCGGCGAGAATCTTCGGCAGCAGGGGGCGTAGGGCGGGGATCGCCTCCAGATCCTCCGGCTGCGTCCGCCCGTTGCCGGAGAGCACGATCCTGCCCGTGGTGTCGGCAAAGAGAATGTGGCGGCCATAGCGCTCTTCATGGTGGCGGATCATCTCCTGAAACGCCGTCAGCGTCAGCCCCACCCCTGCCACACCGAGAAACTCTCCGGCACCGTTCACCACCGCGTGGTTGACGAAGAGGGTCAGGGCGTTGTCGTTCATCTCGTCGATGGAGACGATCACCTCATGACTTCTGCCGCTCTCCTTAAGGCGGTAGTACCAGATATTCTCCGGGTTGTCCGGCGAAACGGTGCGCTCCAGACCGTTGGGGTGGTAGTAGGTACTGCTCCTCTCCGAGATGAAGAACGACGTAAACACCCCTTCCGACTGCAGAAGCGTGCGCAGGTAGTGTTCGATGCGATCTCTCTCCTGCTCTCCCTGCGCCACCCAGTCGTGGAGAAAGGTGCTGCCGGCCATCATGCGCGCCATCAGCACCGCTTCACCCAACCGTTTGCGTACAGTGGAGGCGAGCAGCTCGCCGGTGAGAGGCAGCTCCGAGCGGGTGAGCCCTTCACGCAGGGCGGTGCGGGCGGAGAAGGTGCTCAACAGCGTGGTGAGCAGATAGCCCAGAAGAATCACGGCAAAGAGTGTGGCCGTCTGTTTCCTGCGGTTGACGATCATGCAAGGAGACTCCCTTCACCTCGGTGGTTCCGTTACCCTCTGCGTGCAGAGGGTAAACGATCAGGTGCAGCGGGCGATGAACGATTCGAACTCCTCCTCCTGAAACACCGGATCCACGGAGCCGTTCCAGCGCTTCTCGAAAGCGTCCAGAAGCCGGTGAGCCGGGGTTTTGCCCGACTCCACGGTCAGAAACAGGGGGTCGAGATAGATCGACTCGTCACAGCCGTCGTCGTTCTGGCAGCCGATGCGGTGCAGTCCGCCCCGAGCCGCTTCCAGAACGGTCATTGCCAGCTCTTGGAAAGTCTCCCCGCCGGGGGTGGTTGTCGTCAATCCCCGTTTCGGCACCTCTCGGTGCATGCGTTCCCGATGCTCCGGTTGCCAGTCGCGAACCCGTTCCCACACCGCCTCCAGAGCGTCGTCGTCGTGCAGCAGCCCTTTCCATAACGCGGGAAGCGCGCAGAGAGTGGAGGAGTTGCCGACGTCGGCACCACGCATCTCAAGATAGCGCTTCAGTCGTACATCGGGAAAGAGGGTGGAGAGGTGCAGCACCCAGTCGTCCAGGGTGGGGCGCTCCCCTTCGAGAACCGGCAGTCGTCCTTCCATGAAGGCGCGGAACGGCGCTCCCTTAGCGTGGATGTAGCGACCGTCCCGATAGGCGAAGAACATGGGCACATCAAGGGCATAATCCACATAGCGTTCGAAACCGAACCCCTCTTCAAAGACGAAGGGGAGCCAGCCGCAGCGGTCGGGATCGGTGTGGTGCCAGATGCGGGCGCGGTGGGAGAGATCGCCCGTGCTCTTTCCTTCCATGAAAGGGGAGTTGGCGAAGAGCGCCGTCACCAGAGGTTGGATCGCCAGGGAGAGGCGGAATTTGCGCACCATGTCCGCTTCGCTCTCGAAATCGAGGTTGGCTTGGACGGTACAGGTTCGAGCCATCATATCCAGGGCACGGTCGCCGCGGGTAGGAAGATACTCCTGCATGACGCCATAGCGTCCTTTGGGCATCCAGGGAATCGCCTCGAAGGGCCAGCGGGGTTGGGCGCCGATACCGATGAACGCCATCTCCAGCCCACGACACACCTGGGCCAGTTGTTCCAGATGGGTATTGATCTCGGTTTGGGTTTCGTGGATGGTGCGCAGCGGCGCGCCGGAGAGTTCGATCTGACCTCCGGGCTCCAGGGTGATGCCGGCTCCGTCCCGCTCCAGGGCGATGGGCAACCCCTTCTCGTACACCAGACGCCATCCGAACTGCTCCGCCATCCGTTCCAGCATGGCGCGAATCCCGCGGGGGCCGTCATACTCCAGCGGTTGCAGTGTGTCGCGGTGAAATCCGAACTTCTCGTGTTCCGTGCCGATGCGCCAGGCATCGCGGGGGGTGCATCCGGCTTCCAGCCAAGTGACGAGATCATCCCGGTTGACGACGGCTTCCGTGGCATCGTGGTCGGTAGTCATGGAGGGGGCTCTTCCAGAGGTTCGGACAACAGGGTGGTGGATGCGACAGAATACTGCAAATGGTCATCGTGGCGCAATCGGCCTTTCAGTGTGAAATCCGTGGCTGTCCGCTCCTCGGGTGCAGGGTTCGGGGACCCTGCCGGAATTTGAGGCTTTTTTTTGCGACGGTGGGTGTGTGCTGTTTTAGGTCCGGTGCCAAACACCCACTTCACTGTGGTGCCCGATATTCGGCGCCATCTCCGTACTTTTCCTCTCTGGATAGAAATCACACCGGATCAACCAGCCGTTGACGTGTCTCTCCAGAAAGGGAACAAAACCCTTAACAGGACACCTTCCCGAACACACTCCCCACCCCCCGGCGCGCGAGAAACTTGCGGGGAGGGGGAGCCTGTTTCGGGTATATCCCGACATTGGAGGCTCCGTCCGACCCGCAGTGAGGAGGGTGT
>JADGBX010000201.1 GCA_015231265.1 Magnetococcales bacterium
GTCGCGCCACGACTGTGCCGTGCTGAGTGCCCCGCCGGGCTCGGGAAAAACCACGCTGGTACCCCTGGCGCTGCTGTCGGCCCCCTGGCTGAAGCCGGCTTCGGAGGGGGGAAACGGCGGTACCATTCTGATGCTGGAGCCTCGGCGTCTGGCGGCCCGAGCGGCTGCTCGGCGCATGGCTCATCTGCTGGGCGAACCTCTGGGGGAGCGGGTCGGCTATCGGGTGCGTTTCGACGACACCCGCGGCCCCACCAAGGGGGGCATCCGCTACCACCCCGGCGTCAACCTGGACGAGGTGCAGTCCCTGGCGTTCTGGATGACCTTCAAGTGTGCGGTGATGGATCTCCCCTATGGCGGCGGCAAGGGAGGGATCACCGTCAATCCCAAAGAGCTCTCCATGTTCGAACTGGAGCGGCTGTCACGGGGATACATCAACGCCATCGCCGACTTCATCGGCCCCGATGTGGATGTGCCGGCCCCGGATGTCTACACCAACGCCATGATCATGGGCTGGATGATGGATCAGTACAACATCATCCGCCGCGGACTGTCCCCTGCCGTCATCACCGGCAAGCCCCTGCCCATGGGCGGCAGCAAAGGGCGGGAGTCGGCTACCGCCATGGGCGCGTTTCATGTGATGCAGACCCTTCTGGGTAAACAGGATCGCCCGCCCGAACGGACAACCGTGGCGATTCAGGGCTTCGGCAATGCCGGATCGATCCTGGCCGAACTGCTGCACGAAGCCGGTTACAAGGTGGTCGCCGTCTCCGACTCCAAGGGGGGGATCTACACCCCGAACGGGCTGGACATCCCCAACGTCATCCAGGAGAAGAGAGCCTCTCGGGCACTCAAGGCGGTCTACTGCGAGGGTTCGGTGTGTCACATTCAACCCCACGAATCGATCAGCAACGCCGAACTCCTGGCTCTGGATGTGGATGTTCTGGTCCCTGCCGCTCTGGAGAATCAAATCACCGCCGACAACGCCGCCGACATCAAGGCACGCTGGGTGTTCGAAGTGGCCAACGGCCCCACCAGCTTCGACGGCGAACAGATTCTGCTGGATAACGGCATCACCGTCGTCCCCGATATTTTGACGAATGCCGGTGGTGTTACGGTGAGCTACTTCGAGTGGGTGCAGAACCGGCAGGGGCTCTACTGGACCATCGACGAGGTGAACGACCGCCTGAAGAGCATGATGATCCGCGAGACCGAAGCGGTCTGGAGTATCGCTCTTGAAAAGAAGATTCCCGTGCGCACCGCCGCCTATGTGCACGCACTGGGCCGGATCACAGCCTCCATGGATGCCCGAGGCACCAAGAGCTTCTATCTGGGGAATCGCTGAGCAGACGCAGCACCTTCCGTGAACTTTCGCTACACTGGGAACCATTGCCCAGCCATCTTCACCCATTGAAGGGAACAGACAACCCCGTCCATGGCAGAAGAGAACACTCTTTCAGGGAGAGCAGTCGATGCATAAGGAACGCGCCCACCGTATCTGGAACCGCCGCATGAACCGTCGCGACACCCTCTGGCTGTTGTCGACCACCACCGCGGGCACGCTGGCATCGACGTCACTGACCGGCTGCGCGGTCAACCCGGTGACCGGCGAGAAGCAGTTGATGCTGATGTCGGAGTCCCAGGAGATCGCCCTGGACCAGTCCCAGTCCCCGCACCAGTTCTCGGCGGACTACGGCGCGGTTCAGGACGACGAGGTCAACGACTACATCACCAAGGTGGGTGATGAACTGGCCAGCCGCTCCCACCGGCCCAAGATGCCCTACAACTATCGCGGCGTGAACGCTCCACACGTCAACGCCTACACCTTCCCCGGCGGCAGCATGGCCATCACCCGAGGGATTCTACTGGGCATGGAGAATGAGGCGGAGCTTGCCGGATTGCTGGGCCACGAGTTGGGCCACGTCAATGCGCGCCACTCGGCAGAGCGGATGACCAAAGGCATGCTCACCCAGGTGGCTCTTGCCGGCGCCTCCATGTATGCAGGAAGCCAAGATCCCGCACTGGGCAAACTGACTCAGATGCTGGGCGGGTTCGCCTCCAGCGCCCTTCTGGCCCACTACAGCCGCGACAACGAACGCCAGGCCGACGCCCTGGGCATGGAGTACATGACCCGTCCCGGTTACAACCCCTCGGGCATGACGGATCTGATGGATCTGCTGGTTACGTCGTCCAAACACAAGCCGTCTGCGCTGCAAGTGATGTTCTCCACCCACCCCATGGGCGCCGAACGGCTGGAGTCGGCCCGTCTGGCCATCGACAATAAATACGCCTCGTTCCAGGACGCCCCCATCAACCGTGAGCGCTACATGGACACCCTGGCCCGGCTGCGGCGACAGAAACCCACCGTCGATGCCCTTCAGGACGCCTCGGAGGAGATGCGCGGCAAGAACTTCGACGGCGCCGAGCGGGATATCAGAACCGCCTTGAACCACCTGCCCACCGATTACGCCGCTCTGGTGATGATGTCCAAGGTACAACTGGCCCAGGGACGCAAACAGGAGGCTCTTCGTTTCGCCGAAGACGCCAAACGCGTCTACCCGGAAGAGGCGCAGGCACTTCAAGTCGCCAGCATCAGCAACCTCTCCATGAAGCGCTACTCCCGAGCACAGGAGGACATTCAGCGCTATGAGGCCCTGCTGCCGGGAAATCCGGGCACCGCCTTCCTCAGCGGCATCGCCTACGAGGGCATGAACGACAAAAAGAGAGCCTCCAACGCCTACACCGCCTATCTGCGCCGGGTGAAGAAGGGGGATCAGGCGCAGTATGCCTACAAACGGCTGGTCAACTGGGGGGTGATCAAACCGCCTCAGAAACAGCAGCAGCAGCGGAGACCGTAATCGACCCTTCGCACGCACACCACCGAAACCCCACCCGGGAAGAGGGAAGCACACCATGCCTGAATCGATACGATGCGACCTCTGTATAATCGGGGCCGGTTCCGGGGGGTTGTCGGTGGCGGCAGGCGCGTCGCAGATGGGTTCCGACGTGGTGCTTCTGGAGCGGGAGCGCATGGGGGGCGACTGCCTCAACACCGGTTGCGTTCCCTCCAAAGCGCTCCTGGCCGCCGGGCATGTGGCCCAAAACGCCCGCCGAGCCGAAGCGTTCGGCATTCGGACAGGGCCGGTCTCGGCGCAGTGGGAGCAGGTCCGGAATCATGTGCACGACGTCATCGGTCAGATCGCTCCCCACGACTCCGTGGAGCGTTTCGAGGGGCTCGGTGTCCGGGTGATCCAGGAGGAGGGTCGGTTTCTCTCCCCGACCACCGTTCAAGCGGGTTCCCGTCAGATCACCGCTCGCCGCTTCGTCATCGCCACCGGCAGCCGTCCGGCCATGCCCACACTCGACGGCCTCTCCCGAGCCGCCCCCCTCTTCACCAATGAGAACATCTTCGACAACAGGGAGCCCATCGGCCACCTGATCGTCATCGGCGGCGGTCCCATCGGCCTGGAACTGGCCCAAGCCCATCGCCGTCTTGGCGCACAGGTGACGGTACTTGTTCGCTCGAAGCTGCTGCCCAAGGATGATCCCGAAGCATCCGAGGTGGTCAGAAACGCTCTGGAGTCGGAAGGCGTCACCATCCATGTGGGACTGAAGTTTCTCCGAGTGGAGCGCCGCGGACAACAGAGTGTGACCGTGGTGGTGGATAGAGGAGATGGCAAGGAGACCAGCGTTGAAGGCACCCACCTTCTGGTGGCAGCCGGTCGCACACCGAACATCGACGCCCTCACTCTGGACGATGCCGGAATCGAGCACAACCACAGGGGCATCACGGTGACGCCCGGTCTGCGCACCAGCAACCACCGCGTCTACGCCATCGGCGACGTGGCCGGCCCCTATCAGTTCACCCACATGGCGGGGTATCAAGCGGGCATCGTCATCCGCAGCGCCCTGTTTCGCCTTCCGGCCAAGGTGGACTATTCGGCGGTTCCGTGGGTCACCTACACCGACCCTGAACTGGCCCATGTGGGTCTCTCGGAGCAGGATGCCCGTCAGGCGGGACACCCGGTCACCGTTCTCAAAAAACCGTTCACGGAGAACGACCGCGCCCGTGCCGAACGGGCCACCGACGGCTTCATCAAGGTGATCCTCGGCAAGAAGGGGCGAATTCTGGGCGCCACGCTGGTGGGCATTCACGCCGGAGAGCTGCTCCAGCCGTGGACTCTGGCAATACAGAATCGCATGAAGATCGGCGCCATGGCCACCGCCATCGCCCCCTACCCCACCCTCTCCGACATCAACAAAGGGGTGGCCGGCAGCTTCTACACCCCGTCGCTGTTCAGTGAGAAGACACGAAAACTGGTGCGCTTTCTCAGCCGATTCGGTTGAGAACACCACCTTGAGCCCCCCCGAACAGCGGTTCCACCGAAGACAGAACCACCGGGCCAGCCTACAATAATGGGCCATGGACACCATTGAACTCACCATCAACAGAATCCTCCCCGGCGGCCAGGGCATGGGCCACGCTGACGGAAAAACCGTCCTCGTCCCCCTGACCGCTGCCGGTGATCGGGTACGCGTCACGCCCCACCGCACCCGGAAAAGGGTCGTTTCCGCACATCTCACGGAGATTCTGGAGCCGGGACCCGACCGCATCGAGCCCCCCTGCCCCCACTACGGCGTCTGCGGCGGCTGCCATCTGATGCATCTGTCACCGAAGGCGATGCACCGCACCAAAGAGAGCTTCGTTACCGACTCTCTGCGCCGTATTGCCAAAATCGACGCGAAAGAGCTCACCAACTCCGTCGAGTCCATGCCGGAATCGACCCAGCTCTGGGGCTACCGCAGTCGGGCGGGTTTCAAAGTGCGCCGAGTGCGGGATCGCCAACTCTTGGGGTTCTTCGCTCACGGCAGCCACAAGGTGGTGGATCTGGAGCGCTGTCCGATTCTTCACCCCACGCTGGAATCACTGATCGCGCCCCTGCGAGAGACACTCTCCACACTCTCCATTCGAGATCACCTGCCCCAGGTGGATGTGTGCTGTGGCGAAGAGGGGGTCGGCGCAATCGTCCACGTAACCAAACCGCCTACCCGGCATGATCGGGAGAAGCTATTGGCTCTGACGGAGTCGTTCCCGGAGCTGGAGATCTGGATTCAACGCGGTCGTCACCATGGGCGGCAACGATTGCGCAGAGGCGCTCCCCTCACCTACCGCCCCGTGATGGACGACGGTCAGGAGATCACCCTGCAGTTCCAACCCGGCGACTTCACCCAAGCGCACTTCGCGCACAACCGGACGCTGGTGAGAACTGTTCTGGAGATGGCCGGTTCCGGTGAGAGGGTTCTTGATCTCTTCTGCGGCATCGGCAATTTCAGCCTGCCACTGACGCGTCGATTCGGCACCGTTTCCGGTATCGAGTCCCACGCCCCACTGGTTGAACGGGCCCGCAACAACGCCAAACGCAACAGGATCGGCACCGCTCTCTTCACAAAGGCAGACATCAACAAACCGGACTTTGAGAAACTCTGGAAAGCGCACGCGCACTCGACCGTTGTTTGGGATCCCCCTCGAGAGGGCTCGACCTCTCTGGCAAAACGGCTGGCCGCCACCCCTCCTGAGCGAAGCGTGGCGGTCTCCTGCGATCCGGCCACCTTTGCCCGTGACTGCGCCACCCTGCGAGCCGGTGGCATGCGACTCTCCCGAGTCGTCCCCATCGACATGTTTCCCCACACCCACCACGTGGAGCTGGCCGCTCTCTTCGAGAGCACCTCTTGACGGGGAGCAGTCATCATGGTCCCATCACATGAAAGACAACAACAATTCCATTTTCAACACCATTTCATATATGATACGAACAACCCGACACACCACTCATCGCTGATTTCACACTGTCGGGTCCACGGATCCACACATGCCCGTTGGAAACAGATGCTATGGCGAAGGTCA
>JADGBX010000202.1 GCA_015231265.1 Magnetococcales bacterium
GTGGGATGGTTGATCCTGGTTTTGGCTCTGCTTTTGGCCCTGCCGAAAGCATCGGTGGCCAAGCTGCTTTACTGCGATGACCTGTCGAGTTTCTACCAGTATAAGGATGACCCGATCGGGGACCTGGAGAAGGAGATCGAGACCCACTTGCAATATACCCGCAAGCATCAGGAGGAGGGCCGTGCTGCCGATCACCACGGCCCCCACCAGTAGCGCCAACAGGCAGGCGACGACGATGGTGGAGCCGCCGAAGTCGTTCTGAATCGACTGTGCCACGGAGTTGGCCTGGATCAGGTTGGCGGCCACCATGCCCTTGCAGAGTACCAATCCGGCGAACAGGGCGGGAAGAAAACGCCACGATCCCCCCTTGAGCACACCGGAGAGGTAGGCCATGGGCGTACCGAACAGGATCGAACCGGAAGATTCGGGGCGATATTTGACCGCCATGTAGGAGGCGGACATTCTGAAGGAGGCTCCCACCAGCGCCGAAACCCACATCCAGAAGAGTGCACCGGGTCCGCCCAGATGGATGGCTGTGCCCACACCGGCCAGATTGCCCACACCGACGCTGACGGCCAACCCTGCCAGAAACCCTTCCAGGTGGCCGATCTGTCGTTTGTCGCCGGAGTTTGCAGCCAGATCCTGCTGCACGAGAAAGCCCCGCCATGCCCGTCGCCAGGCAAAGGCGCGAGTGATCACGAGAAAGACCAGGCCGATCTCGAGATAGATCAGGCTCAGAAAGGGGTTCCAAATCCAGGAGGCAATCAGTTCCATTGAGAGGCGCACCTTCGCGGAGCTGGTGTGCCGACACACGCCGTCGGCGGGTTTGTGGTCGTTGGGACCACACACCATCAGGGAATGCATATGCACTGCCATGTGCTGGTGCTGCGTGCATGATTCCGTGCACTCTCCCGTGTTTCCGGATAATCGTCAACGGTCACCGTTGATCGTTTGGATCTCGATGTCAGAAAGATGACGGTTCCGGATGGGTGACATGATACCTCTGCTACAGGGCGAAGAACACCGTTTCAGAATCAGGGCGGTCTCACAATGCCGAGGATATTTCCCGATCTTGGTGTTCAAATGTGATGACCTGACGAACACTGAAAATTTATATTTATAAATATATATTATTGTCGTGACAATCCCTAAACTGCTCAGTACGGAGAAATCGATTGATTTACAAGCCCAATAACCGTTCCATACGGAAGGGGAGAATAGCGTCGTGAACGACGCGTATTTGTCAATAACCGCACTCCGCATTCCCCTTCTCTGGTGGAGAAACGGGCCGTTTGACCTTGCTTTATGGGGGATGCGGGCTATTATCGTGGCTGACGACACCGTTGTGTGAAGAATCGGCTGTGCATAGCCGTTGCCGACGGTGCGTCCAGCATTCATTCTGAGCTGCACCTGTAGGTGTATGAGGTGCAATTCATCTCAGAGACATGGCGTGAGAACCGTGCTCACCTCTCACCGACTGGCCTGGATCGTGCTTATTGTTCGGGGCGGAGGCGGTGCTTCTGGAGAGGGATGGCTCTACTCCTCAACGCACCTGGTGTGCGTGTAGAGTGTCCATGTATGCCGCATTTTAAACGATGAATGCATAGATTTGAGTTGTTTCCGAAACGTCGTCGACATGGAATACGAATGACCCCAATGCCGACCATCAAAGCGCATCACCATAACAGTCTCTATCTGGTGGTTGCGCTGATCATGATATTCATGACGCTGATTCTTGCTCTGCAGCCGCTCTATCTCAAGAATGTGCTGCAGCTTGGACGTGAGAATGCCGGATTCGTCAACTCCAATATCCAGGTGATCACCGAGCTGGTTGATCTGCTGTTTGTCGGCTATCTCGGTTATCTTTCCGACCGATTCGGGCGCATCCCGGTGATGCGTTACGGTTTTCTTCTCGCAGGGTGGACGGCTTTACTGGCGCCGTTCAGTCTCGAGTTGGGCCTGCTGTTCGGCATCAACGGTCTGGCTCTTTTCTATCTCAGCCGGGCCGTCATCTCCATCGGCTCCACGGCGGTCTGGCCACAGTTGGCGACACTGGCGGGTGACTACTCGGACGTCAAGAATCGACCGGCCCTTCTGGCCAAGGTCGGGTTCATGATGGCCTTCGGTGCGACCTTGGTGTACGCCATTTTGTTGCAGTTGCCCCGACACGCTGGTGTCGTGCCCGTGATGTTTCTTCCAGCGATCATCGCCTTTTGGGGCGCATGGCTGACCCGCAACAAGATGCTGGAAGTGGCGACGCAGACCAGAGAGAAGAAGTTTCCTCTCAAGACCGTTATCAATCTGGTCAAAGAGAAGCGCGCGTTGCGGTTGAGTTTCCTCTCAGCTTTTTCGTCCCGCAACGACATGGTCCTTGTGGGACTATTTCTGATGACGTGGTTCATTTACTATTCGGATCTGATGCAGAACGTGGATCACAATCAGGCGGCCTCCAAGGCGGGATTGGTGATCGGATTCATTGGCGCAGTGGTCCTGGTGACCATTCGTCTGTGGGGTTATGTGATTGATCGTGTGGGCAGAATAACCACGTTGACGATTGGTCTCGCCCTGTCGGGGATCGGCTTCGTCTCCTTGGGAATGGTGGTCGATCCTCTGAGCTGGTGGCCCTACGTGCCAGCCGTGTTCATCGGTTTGGGGCAGGCGGCGTGCCTGCTCTCTTCGCAGACGTTGGCGCTCGACCTCTCACCGGAGAAGATTCGCGGTTCGGTGATGGGGGTTTTCAATACGGTTGGTATTATCGGGATCATTTTTTTCCTTCAGGTCGGTGGCCTGCTGTTTGACTGGGTAAGCCCGACAGCGCCGTTCATCTTGACCGGGGCGGCGAACTTCCTCATCATGGCCTATGGTCTTCTGGTCATGAAGTTGGAGCCCGAAGAGGGGGGAAGCCCTCTCTATGACGAGCTGTAAGAACGCCCTCCCTGCACTCTGTTCGGCAGGGCGGTCCGGTGTGGTTTGTGATGATTTCATGTGATTGATCAATGCGCTCGGGTGTGTGACTCTTCACACCCCGATCTCTATGTCTGTTTTGGTGGAAGAGGGAAGGGTTTCTGATGCTCAACATCATTGTCGGTCTGGTGGCGTTGTCCCTGGGCTTGTGGGGCATGTCGGTGTGGTGGTGGTCCATCGTCGAGATGTTGCGCGGCTTGGTTCCCCTTGCACTGATCCTCTTCGGCCTGGTCGCTCTGGGCGCCGGTGTTTCGCAGCTCCGGGATGATCACGACGACGATCATCACCATCATCACCATCACGGTGATGACGATGACGACGATGATGATCACCACCACCACGATGATCACCACCATGACGATGACCATCACCATGATGATCATAAAGACGATCATGACGACGACGATCACCACTACCACCATCATCACCATGAGGATGCGCTGGAGTTGGAGTCCGACCATGACTCGATGACCGTTTCCGACACCGGACACCGTGACGGATAAGGGGATATCGCCTCATGCATATGCGCGCACCCAATCCTGCCGATCTCAATCGGACCGTCGATCCCAATTTCTGCGGTAAGGATCTGCACAAGTATCTCTATCTGGTGATGATCGCCTCCGTGGCGGTTCTCGGCGTCATCTACTGGTTCAACGATGACTATCGAGAGGGTGAATCCCTCAGCAACCGCTATCAGGCGCGCAATCAACAGGGTGGTGCGCAGATGGGGCAGCCCGGCATGGTTGATCCGGCCACCGGACAGCCCGTCCCGGCTCCTCTGCCCATGCCGCAGCAGCAGATGCAGCCCATGGCGCAACAGGCTGCTGTGGCGATTCCGGCTGCGGTTCCCGAAAAGCTCTCCTTCTCCGACATCGTGCAGGCGATGATGTTCAGCGTGGTCAACGTCAGTGCCTCCGCGGCTCGTGATCCCGCCGCCGCCGGTCCGACGCCCCAGAAGCAGCGCATGCCCGGCTTACGCTTTGCCAATCCGTTCAGCGGTATCGCAACCGAGAGTGTCGGTTCCGGTGTCGTCGTCACTGCCGAAGGGCACATTCTCACCAACTTCCATGTGGTGGATAAGGCGCGTCACGTTCATGTGACCACCTTCAACGCCTTGGGAACCAAGCGCTACTTTGCCGAGGTGATGCGTCGGGATCCCATGCGAGATCTGGCCCTGCTGGTCATTCAGCCGGAGCAGCCTCTGAAACCGGCGCCGCTGGGTGACAGTGATCCACTGCGCATCGGTGATCCGGTGATCGCCATCGGCAGCCCGTTCGGTCTTGATCAGACGGTGAGCAAAGGGATCATCTCCGGACGCCGCAAGGCGGTGAATATCGGCGGGGTGATTCACAAAGGTCTTCTACAGACCGACGCCGCCATCAACCGGGGCAACTCCGGTGGGCCTCTGATCAGCCTCGACGGTGAAGTGATCGGTGTCAATACAGCGATCTTCAGCTCCACCGATGCGTTTGCCGGTGTTGGATTCGCGGTGCCGGTCAACAGCGCCAAGAACTTCCTGGAAGAGATGATTCAACTGCCGGAGATCGCCCGTCCGCAGCAGGTTCTGCGCGAGCGTCTTCCCGAGACCAACACCATGTCCGGACGCATTACGACCGTTGCCGCCGTCCAGGGTGGTGGTGGCGCACCGCCCATTGCCGCCGATGCTCCTCTGCCTCACGACGATCGCGGTCCTTGTCAGAACTGCCATGAGATTCTCGGACCCGCTGCCGGTGGTGCGGTTCCTGTTGCTGCGCAGAAAACCGCGCCGCCCATTGCAGCCGATGCGCCCATGCCCCACGGTGACCGTGGCCCTTGCGTCAACTGCCATCAGCTTCTGCCGCCCATGGGTGGCACGGCGGGCCAGCCGGTGAACTTCATGCAAGGTGGTGCCGGCCAGGGTCGTGGTCAGGGTGGTCAGGGACAAGGCATGGGGCCGGGGCAGGGAGCAGGTCCCGGTGTTCATCGCCATATGCCCGCCTATCAGAATCGCTACATGTTCTCCAACGGTGGTGCCATCGGTTTTCCGGTGGCCTGGACCGGCAACCCCAGCAGCATCGGTTTGAAACTCGGTCCGTTGGATGCCAAGGCAGCGCAGGCACAGCAGTCTCCCTATACCCGTGGCGTGGTTGTTCAGAACGTCGTCGCCGGTTCTCAGGCCGAGAAAGCCGGGTTCAAGCAGGGGGACGTGGTGTTCAAGATGAATGGTCGCTGGCTTGAGTCGGTGGATCAGTATGCCGGTCGTCTTGCCAAAGCCAATCCCGGCGAGGAGATTCGTCTCTCCGTCGTGCGTTTGGGCGAGCGCATGGATCTCTTCCTCGATCTGGAAGAGACCCCCAAACAGGGTGCTGCCAACAACGCTGTTGCAACGGCGCCCGGTGGTGGTCAGCAGCCTGCCGGTGGAGCAATGACCACGGTAGCGGCCGTTCAGCCCCAGGGACAGTTTGCACCTCAGGTGCAGTTCAATCGTCCCAACGGTGGTGAGGGACAGTTTACGCCCCAGGTTCAGATGCGTCGGCAGCAGGGATTCAACGGTGGTCAGGGTGGTCAGCCCAACCGGGCCATGCGTGGTCAGGCCAATGGCCGTCAACAGCGTCAGGCACCGGTCCCCACTGAATTCGAGTGGATGGGCATGGAGTTGATGCCCATCAACGCCGCCATGATCTCCAGAAAGCCCGCCATGAAGAACACGCGCGGTGCCGTGGTTTCCGATATCGATCCGCGTACGGCTGCCGATAAAGCGGGGATTCAGCGTGGAGACATCGTGACCTCCATCAATGGCAATCATGTCTTTGATGCCCGGGCGTTGGATGCGGCGATCAAGAAGGTCCCCAAGGGATCGGGAGTGTTGTTGGAGGTTCAGCGTAAGAATCAGATGATGTTTGCCGTGATGCAGTAGGGTGAGGCCGATGACGTTGATGTGTGGCC
>JADGBX010000203.1 GCA_015231265.1 Magnetococcales bacterium
CATTGAAGGGGACGGATTCTTCCAGATTCAGCTGCCCGACGGTGCTGGTACCGCCTATACCCGTGACGGTAGCTTCAAGTTCGACAACAACAGACAAATCGTCACCTCGGAAGGGTATCCTCTGATGCCCGGCTTCACCGTCAGCCAGAATGCGGTTCAGGTGACAGTCGCTCCTAACGGCACTGTCAGTGAGACCGTTCCCGGCGCAACAGGACCGATAGTCAATGTTCTGGGTCAGGTTGAACTGGCCCGCTTCGTCAATCCGGCAGGTCTCTCCGCCATGGGTCAGAACCTGTTTCAGGTGACAGCTGCTTCCGGTGCTGCCAACACCAACAATCCCGGGACCGACGGCATGGGCACGATTCAGTCTGGTTATCTTGAGATGTCCAACGTCAACATGGTTGAAGAGATGGTGAACATGATCGCCAGTCAACGCGCCTATGAAGTGAGCTCGAAGGGAATCCGCACCTCTGATGAAATGCTCCAGCAGGCGGCCAATCTGAAACGCTGATAGCATGATAGTAAGCACAACTCTCTGAATTTCAGAGAGTGACAGCAATGAGCCCGAATCTTGCATGATGATCGTCTAAGCAGTACGACGATACAGAGTGCAGGGTTCGGGCTTTTGCTGTTCGGCAGCGGAAATACGGGCGATAAATGGGAATAGTAAGACCAGGGAGAAATGGCATGTCGGATGTAATGAAACCACATAAATTCATTATGTTGGCTCTGGGTCTTCTAGCCCTGGTCTCAGGTGGATCAGCCCTTGCCCAGACTGTCGAGAAGGAGCTGCTCGGTAATGCGGTCGGACAGCGATTGCAGTCGGTTCTGTCCGCACGAGGGGAAGCGATCAAGGTGGTTTCCGTCAATGTGCGTCAGAATCTCGACTTGCCGGATGGCCCGATTCAACTCCGGATGCAGATTCCTGCTCAAGATCAGGTCAAAATCGGTTATCAGATCATTCCTGTCACCATTCTCGTCAATGGCCAGGAAGAGAGAACCATACGCACCACGGCAGTGCTGAAGCGGTGGATTCGGGTTCCGATCTTGAAAAAGGATGTCTCTCGCGGGGAAATCATCTCCAGCCACGATCTTGCCTGGAAAATGAAACTGGCCAATCGGCCCATTCCCGGTCAAGCGGAGAGTCTGGATGAGCTGATCGGACAGGCTGCAACCCGCACCATCCGGGCCGGGCAGCCTCTTATGGCCCGTTGGTTTCAGAAACCTCTGGCAGTGGACAGGGGACAACGCGTGGAAGTGATGGTAAGCAAGGGCGGAATGCGAATCAAGGCGGTTGGGGTTGCTGCGCAGAAGGGGTATGTCGGAGAGTCCATCCGAATCAGAAACCCGGCAAGCAACCGGCTCTATCTGGCCAAAGTGACCGGGCCCGGCAGTGCGCAGGTCGAGCTGTACTAACGCAGCGTCTGAGCACAATTCCGATCAATAGAGATGCATGATTACAGGAACGGAGAGTGCGGGGCAGGGGAGAGATCCAGCCTCGTGTACAGCGTGAGAATGGAGAGTGACAGATGAAGGTGCGCATAGCGATACCGATAATGATGACGGCAGCAGTAATTCTCACCGCCTGCGGAGCCCAACGGGCGTCCCTGCGTCCTCCAACCCCGGTGGCAGTGGTCAACCCCACCCCGCCGGAAGCGTTGGCGCCTAAAAAAGGGTCGATTTGGCAGAGTTCCTCGCGCAACACTCTGTTTCAGGACAACAAGGCTCGTAACATCGGCGATCTGGTGACGGTGAGCATCAATGAAACCTCATCGGCCACCAATTCGGCAGATACCAAACTGGAGCGTACCGGCGATACCAACTTCACGCTGGCTACTCCGGCAACCAACATGTTTGCCATCCAGAATTTGATCAACTCTACGCACCCTCTCAATCGTGGCGGCATGACGGTAACCAACGATCATGAGGGTAAAGGGGAAACCAGTCGCAGCAGCACCTTCAAGACCTCCATCTCCTGTGTGGTAACCGAGGTGCTGCCCAACGGAGCTCTGCGGATCGAAGGGCGCCGTGACATTACGATCAACCATGAGAATCAGTTCATCATTCTCTCCGGGATCGTCCGCACTGAGGATATCAACGCCAGCAACACCGTCGAATCGACAAAAATTGCCGATGCCCGGATAGAATATTCCGGAAGTGGCGACCTCAATGAACAGCAGCGTCCCGGTTGGTTGAACCGTCTCTTCTCCGTGATCAAAATCTTGTAGGGTGACGGATTCCCGGCGGTCTTGCTGGGATATATCGGGACGGAACGCCTGCAAATAGGCTGATTCACACCTGAAACAGTAGATGGGACCGGTTCTTGCATGATCAGTTGATAGAGGCTGGCCATGTGCACACAACCCGAAAGGGGCATCAGGCCGCTTTCGGGTTGTTTGTCTGTATGAAGCTGTCATCCGTGCAAACATCGGGACTCGACATACAGAGTCTTAAGCTGAGTAGGAGTTCATTCATGATTGGGATGCGGATGCGACCGGGAAGAGTAGCACACTTGATGGCCATCAGTGTGGTGACGCTTGTGGTGATGCTGGGCATGTTGGGTTTTCCCGAGGAGGCCAGCTCCGCTCGTCTGAAAGACGTCATCGATATCGAAGGGGTGCGAGACAACCCCATGACCGGATTCGGTTTGGTGGTTGGTCTCAACGGCACCGGGGACTCCAGTGCCGCGTTCACCAGTCAATCCATGCGGATGATGCTGGAGCGGATGGGAATCTCAACGGCCAACGGCGTCTCAGTGAAGAATGTGGCCTCGGTGATGGTGACCTCCACTCTTCCTCCCTTTGCCCGTCAGGGTAGCCGACTGGATGTGACCATCTCCTCTTTGGGTGATGCAAAGAGTCTTCAGGGAGGCACTCTGATCATGACCCCCTTGAAAGGCGCTGACGGACGCATCTATGCCGTCGCACAAGGGCCGGTCTCCATCGGTGGATTCTCTGCCCAGGGGGGCAACCAGGGTGTGCAGAAGAATCATCCGACAGTAGCCAGAATCGTCGGTGGAGCCATTGTTGAAAAAGAGGTGGGATTCGAGCTGAACCGTGAACGCCAGCTGCAACTTGCACTGCGCAATCCCGACTTCACTACCGCCAACCGTGTCGTTGGATCGATCAACGGTCTCTTTGGTCAACCCATCGCCCGGGCCAGAGACTCCGGAACGGTCACGTTGACGGTTCCTCAGGAGTACAAAGGACGCATCGTCGAGTTTGTCGCTCGTCTGGAGAATGTCCAGGTTGAGTCCGATATACCAGCTCGGATCGTCGTCAATGAACGCACGGGAACCATCGTCGTTGGTGAGAATGTACGCATCTCCACGGTCGCGCTCTCCCACGGCAATCTCAGTGTCAATATCAAGGATATGGCCAACGTCAGCCAGCCGGAACCTTTTGGCGGCGGTGATACCGCAATCACCAATGAAACCCAAGTCTCCGTTACCGAAGAGGAGGGTAGGGTGATTGAGATGGATGAGGGGGTCACTCTGGGTGATCTGGTCAAAGGGTTGAACAGCGTCGGTGTTACGCCGCGGGATCTGATTGCGATCTTGCAGGCGATCAAGGCATCAGGCGCACTTCAGGCAGAATTGGAGATCTTGTAATGAGCAGCATCAATAACGTCAATCCCACGCTGATGAATACCCTGTCTCAAACCAGCACCAGCCCGAAAGCGGCAAAAGCCGGCGAGGAGGATCTGACCACTGTCCGGGTACGGAAAGGGAAGATCTCAGTTGAGGATCAGCAGGCTCTTCGGGAGAAGAAACTCCGTGATGCGCTTTCCGATTTCGAGGCGATCTTCATCAAACAGATGTTGGGAGCGATGCGGAAAACTGTCGAAACTCCCGGCAAGGATGATCTCTTCGGTCAGAGCAGCGGAGAAAAAATGTTTCGCGAGATGCTGGACGGGGAGTATGCTAAGGTTATGAGTCAGCGTCAGGGCGGAATCGGCCTGAAAGAGGCCCTGCTGGATCAGATGCAACGGGGACGACAGAATGTCGTCTCTTCCGAGCAGATGCGTCAAGAAACAGCAGAAAGCACGGCTGCAGCCCTGGGGGCACCCAAAGCAACCGACTCGAAATAGAGCCGGTTGAGTCGTGGGGAAGCCCGTTTGTAACAGGTGTGAGACAGATGCTCCAGATGTGATGAAACCATTGGAATCATTAAGAATGGCCCGAGCAGAACAACCAGGCACACGGAAGAGAGAGCCGGTATGAAGATCAAGGGGATGAGCACGGGAAAGCTGGGAAGGATTACCAGAGGACGTGTCTCCAATGCCAAATCCGGGGCAAAAGGCGCTAAAGGAGCACGTGGTCGCCGTACCGGAGGTGCGCGTCAAGATGATGTTGCCGTGTCGGAAGGCGCCCGGATCATCGGAGGTGCCAGTGATGCCATTCATGCTGCTCCTGAATTGCGCATGGAACGCATAGAACCGATTCGGGAGGCACTGGCTGCCGGACGATACAGCGTTGCCAGCCTTGATGTCGCAGATAAAATTCTGCGCCAGGTATTGATGGATCGCAAACGCCCGGTCTGATTGGGAACTGAGTCGATTCACCTGCTTTTTATACAGTTCTGACCATTGTTGACCCCGGAGTCTCTCTCATGGCCCATGATACTGGACCGTTGATCACGGCAATCGAACAGCTCACCGGTCATTTCAGAACATTGAAAACCACGCTTGAGCTGGAGAGAAAAGCGATATCCGAGAGAGATCTTGACGGTCTTGAGAAGTACTCCACCGAAGTGGCCGATCAGTTGGAAAAAATCCGAGAGCAGGATCTCGACCGGCAACGCCAATCCCTGATTATTGCCCAGGCCCTCTCCATTCCTAATCCCAAACAGGTGACACTCAAAGCGCTTGATGAAGCCCTTGGCAGTGGCACACCCCTTCTTAAATATCGAGAATCCCTGATCGTTGCCATCGAACAGGCGGATAGGGCGAACCGGGAGAATCAAGCGGCTTTTCGTGGCGTGATGGCGGCGACTGAGTCGATGCTGCAGGCGATGGGTAAAGGACGGCGCGAGGTCTCCTATGACCGTCTTGGAGGACGTCGAGCCAATGCAACGCTCAATGTCTTTTCAAAACAGTTGTAGTTCATCACGCTTCTGAGCGCCAGCGCGTAATCAGTAGTGATTGATTTCAAAGAGATTGTTGAATTATTGCGCCCAGCATGACCGTGTGAGTAGGTAACACTACCAAGACTGAAGCTGCGTAACTTGGCACTCTCTTTGCTGGTATACTGGAATAATGTGGATAATCGGAATAGACTTTTGACGGTTTGTTCCGCAAGATAGTGAATTATCTGTTCTTGAACCGGGGAGTCACGCTTCTGTCGCTTGTGTAGATGTCGAGCGTTGTGAGCGGTCATCCCATCGGGGGGTCAGTGACATGTTGATCTTGACACGGAGAGTCGGCGAAAGCCTCAACATTGGGGACGATATCAAGATTACGCTTCTTGGTATCAAGGGTAATCAGGTGCGCATCGGTATTGATGCTCCACGGGATGTGGAAGTGCATCGTGAAGAGATCTATGACAAGATCAAACGCGAAACCCGCAAAGCCAATCGCAAGATGCCGGATGATATTCTGGATCAGGCATCCAGAATTCTCTCCAATAAATAGAGGATTACCGAACACTCTTCGGTAAATGCAACACAATGGGTTCCATCCTGTTCTCCAATAGGATGGAACTTTTTTGGGTTAATAGTTGACAAAATTAATCAAGTATAGCACGCTCTCTTTATCAAGAAC
>JADGBX010000204.1 GCA_015231265.1 Magnetococcales bacterium
GCCCGGATGGAGGAGATGGAGGTCGCGGTGGCGATGTGGTGTTTGAAGTGGATGCACATCTAAACACTCTGATCGATTTCCGCTACCAGCAGCACATTAAAGCGAGTCGAGGCACACACGGTATGGGAAAGTGCCGTACTGGGCGCTCAGGAGAGCCTGTCGTTGTGCGTGTGCCAGCCGGTACCATCGTGCGTGATGATGCCGATGGCCGCATCCTTTGGGATCTCTGCACACCGGGTGAGAAGGTGGTAGTGGCCAAAGGGGGGGATGGTGGTCGTGGCAACGTCCATTTTAAGAGTTCGACCAACCGGGCTCCCCGCCAGTGTGAATCAGGCTGGCCAGGAGAGGAGCGCTGGTTGCGCCTGGAGATGAAGATTTTGGCCGATGTCGGTTTGGTCGGTCTGCCTAATGCGGGCAAATCGACGTTGATCTCCAGGATATCGGCAGCAAAACCAAAGATTGCCGACTATCCATTCACCACCGTGGTGCCTAATTTGGGTATGGTGCGTGTTGGGCATGAACAGAGTTTCGTTGTTGCGGATATTCCAGGCTTGATCGAAGGAGCCAGCGATGGGCATGGATTGGGCCATCGCTTTCTCAAACACGTTGAACGGTGTGCGCTTCTCGTCCACCTTGTCGATGCAAAACCGATGGACGGTTCCGATCCCCTTGAGAGTATTCGGGTGATTGAGCAGGAGTTGCACTCCTACTCAGAGACTCTGGCTCTGAAATCCAAGATTCTGATTTTCAACAAATGTGATCTGCTGCAACATGAAGAGAGAGACGCGTTGCAACAGCGCTTCCTGGAGCAGATGGGAGATGGGAGTACCGACCTCTTTTTCATTTCTGCAGTCTCCGGTGAGGGGGTCGATAAACTGAAGGGAGCGTTGGCACAGCACGTGGCAACTAGCCGTTCCGAGGAGAAGCGTTGGGGAGAAACACTGCAAGATGCTCCGACCCAAGCAGGTAGGGTGCGCATTAAAGAGCAGGACCCCGATGCGTGGGATGACGACGATGACGATGGCGTCGAATGTATCTGGGTCAGAGGCTGACGAGGTCGATGTGGACGTGTGGTTGAAAGCCTATTGGCAGCGAGTACGAGATGCAAAGCGTGTGGTCATCAAGATTGGTTCAAATCTATTGACCGCCAATGGTGAAACGATTCAAGAGGATTGGATTGCCAGTCGCTGTTCGGAAATCGCAGCACTGATTGCTGAGGGGCGACAGATCGTGGTGGTCACCTCCGGTGCTATCGCGGCTGGAACACCTCGTTTGAAACTTGGGCGGCGACCACGTACTGTTCCTGAAAAGCAGGCAGCAGCAGCAGCAGGGCAGGGTGTGTTGATGCGCGCCTATGAAGAGGCGTTTGGCAAGTTTGATCTGCCCGTGGCTCAGGTACTGTTGACACGTGATGATGCTAGCAATGCGCGTCGTTACTACAATGCCAGAGATACATTGACGACGTTGCTGGATCTTGGTCTGGTGCCGGTCATCAACGAAAACGATACAGTGGTCACCGAAGAGATCAGGAATTTCGGTGATAATGATACTCTGGCCGCTCTTGTGGCCTGCCTGGTTGATGCAGACCTGCTGCTGCTGTTGTCAGATGTGGACGGTTTGTTTGAACGGGATCCTCGTCAAGATCCGGAAGCCAAACCGATTCCTCTGGTCGAGCGCGTAACGGCAGAGATAGAGCAGTTAGCCGGTGGTATCGGCAGCGCTGTTGGCAAGGGTGGAATGGCAACCAAATTACGTGCGGCAAAGAAATCAGCCCGGTGTGGTTGTCCTATGGTTCTGGCCAATGGATTCAGAGAAGGAATGATCTCACGGATCATGACAGGGGATCAGAGTGGTACACTATTCCTCAGCCACGATGATCCCATCAATAGTCGAAGGCGCTGGATAGTCAATGGCCTGCCCTGTGAAGGCACGCTCCAACTGGATGATGGAGCAGTCGAAGCGCTTCAGAGTGGGAAAAGCTTGCTGGCCAGTGGAATCATCACCTGTGACGGTGACTTTGATCGTGGTGCGGCAATCTACTGTGTGGGTCGTGACGGCAAGCGCGTTGCAAAAGGTATTACAGCCTATGCCTCCGAGCATCTCAGTGTCATCGTCGGTCGAAAAAGCTCTGACTTTGAAGCGCTGTTGGGGTTTGTCGGTAAGGATGAGATTATTCACCGTAATGATCTCGTGATGTTGTAAACAACTGAAGCGTATTCTGTTAAGTGGAGCGTTTTCAGGTGTTTGTATAAGTTTGGACCAAAGTGATCCTAGAGTGGAAAGGGAGTGGTCTCATGGCGGAAATCTCTGAAATGATGCAACGGATTGGAAAGCAAGCGCGAAAGGCCTCGCGACAGCTTTCCTGGGTGGATGGGGATGCCAAGAATCGTGCTCTCACCGCTATGGCCGACACTATCATTATTAATCGTGAGTCCCTGCAAACAGCCAATAAGAAGGATCTGGATGCTGCAAAAGAACGTGGGCTTTCAGATGCAATGGTCGATAGATTACGGCTGACTGATGCTGTGATTGAAGGAATGGCGGAAGGGATCCGTCAGATTGTTGCTCTTCCTGATCCAGTGGGTGAGATGAGTGATCTTCGGCGTCGGCCCAATGGATTGCAGATCGGGATGATGCGGGTTCCTCTCGGTGTGATCGGTATCATCTATGAATCTCGGCCAAATGTGACGGCAGACGCTGCCGCTCTCTGTGTCAAATCCGGCAACGCTGTTATTCTGCGGGGTGGTTCCGAGGCGTTTCACTCCAATCGTGCCATTGCTGCCTGCCTTGCCGATGGGTTGGCAACGGCAGATCTACCAGCAGAGGCGGTCCAGTTTATTGATACAACCGACCGAGCAGCCGTAGGGGCATTGATCACGTGTGATGACCATGTTGATGTGATCATTCCACGTGGTGGCAAAGGGCTTATTGCAAGAATTACCGAAGAGTCGCGCATTCCTGTCATTAAGCATCTTGATGGAATATGCCACACCTACATCGATCGATATGCCGAGATGGAGATGGCAGATAATCTGGCATTCAATGGAAAAATGCAGCGTACTGGTGTCTGCAATGCCACGGAAACCCTTTTGGTCCATCAAGAGATCGCTGCAGAGTTTTTGCCCCGAATTGCCAAACGTCTGGTTGATGGTTCATGTGAGTTACGTGGATGTGCGCAAACACAGTCGATCGTTGGCGGAGGGATCACCATTCGAGAGGCAACGGAAGAGGATTGGAAAACAGAATATCTTGCCTCGATTCTCTCCGTACGCGTCGTCGACTCTCTACAACAGGCGATGGACCACATTGAAGAGTACTCCTCTAGACATACGGAAGTGATCGTCACGGAGAATCACCGCCGAGCCATGAGATTCCTGCGTGGAGTTGACTCCTCGTCAGTCATGGTGAACGCATCCAGCCGATTCTCCGATGGATTTGAATATGGTCTCGGCGCAGAGATGGGGATCTCCACGGATAAGCTCCATGTGCGCGGGCCTGTCGGTTTGGAAGGGTTGACCAGCCAGAAATGGGTGGTGTTCGGTGATGGTCAACTGCGTGGGTGATGCTAGATACACTCCTGAAGAGCCTCCAAGAATTGGGTTAATCGGAGGTTCCTTCAACCCACCGCATTTGGGCCACCTTCTGCCTGCTTTGGAAGTCAAGGAGGCGTTGGGTCTTGATCAGCTTCATTTTGTGCCGTCGGGGAATCACCCGTTCAAGGGTGAGGATGTTCTGGCGCCCGTTGAACACCGTTTGGCTATGACCCGGACACTGGTTTCTAAGCGGAGTGGCTGTGATGTGTGGGATATTGAAGCGCGCTCGGAAACAACCTCCTACACAATAGATACGTTGGAGAGGTTTGCAGAACGCTACCCAGGTGCACAACGTGTGTTCTGTTTTGGATCAGATATCCTACAAGAACTCCATCTGTGGAAGCGCTGGCAGGATCTGCCCTCTCTTGCTCATCTCTGTATCATGGTGCGTCCAGGTGTGCCTCAAGGACTTCTTGAGACAACGAAAGCAGGCTGTTTTCTGGAGAAGTTGCGTGTCCACTCTATTGAAGATCTCTTCTCTTACCATCCTTCAGAAGATGTGGACAGTTCTCATGCAGTCTGGGTACAAAATGTTACACCGGTTGACATGAGTTCCACGACTCTTCGGGAGTGGGTACAGAGGGCAGCACCAGAAGGAGTAACGGAGGCTGTCCCTGCCGGACTTCCCCGTGAAATAGCAGACTATATGGAGCGCCATGCTCTCTATAGGACCTAAATGGTCCATTATTGTGTAGATGGTTGGATCAATCATGGCACACCCCATTAAAATACTACTATTTACAGGTCTTCTTGGAGTAGGGAAGACGTCGGTGATCAGATCTCTTTTTGCACGCAAACCCGTTGGGGAGAGATGGGCGGTCATCGTCAATGAGTTTGGCGATGTCTCTATCGACACCGTGACTCTTACTCAGACTCTTACTCAAGCCGGGCAGGCTGAAAAGGGATTCGCCATTCGAGAAGTGGTCGGTGGCTGCCTCTGTTGTACCTCTGCCGAAGCGATGCATGAGGCAGTGGACGAGATTGTACACTCCATCAAACCAGATCGGTTGCTTATAGAACCTTCCGGTCTTGGACATCCTGCGCGTGTGATTGAGATGCTGACAGCAAAGGATCTCCGTGGTTTAGTAGAGATCCAGTCTATAATTGCCTTGGTCGATCCCAGAGAGCTTGAAAAAAGGAACCGATACTCCACTGGGCTTTTTAGGGACATGATTGCACTGGCGGATGGTGTTTTTGCAGCTAAAACTGATTTAGCCAGTGATCAGGAGCGGCAAGCGTTTCTACGCTGGGGTGAGACGCTCTTTCCGCCAAAGGGGCTCATAGGCGAGGTAATGCATGGTGAAATTGGTGATGAAATCTTCACTATTCAGCCATGTGTTATGCGAAATATCCCCATCTCTTTGCTCAATGCTCATGCTCAAACCGAAGCCAGTGACCAGGTCAGGCAAGGCTGGCAACGGAAGAAGTCACTGGTCAAACGTCTGTTCCATCGAATACGTTCTTCTGAATACTCGTCTGAATCACAGTCCATAGAACAACAAGATGTCTCTTCTCCTCTTCCTGGAAGATGGATTCGAAAAGAAAGCCGAGGCTTGGGTCATTTAGGGTGTGGCTGGATCTTCCATCGTGACCTGCTCTTTGATCAGGACGCGCTTTTGGGTATGCTAAAGCAGACGAAAACGATTGGAAAGAGCACTATTCGCCGTCTGAAAGGGGTTTTTCGAATCGATGGAACGTCAGACGCTCTGCTTATCGACCGAGTCGAAAATGATTTCTTCGTCGAAGAGGCCTTTCCACATCGTCATGAGAGTCGACTTGAGGTGATTGTAGAAGAGAAGGAAGCGGTGGATTGGCAAGGGTTTGAGAGAGTGTTGGTGTCGAGATTACGAGATCGTTGATCCACACTCTAAGAATGCGCACGGTACATACCGGACTAAGACATAACGGTGATCATTGCTGCGAGGGTACATTCTATGGGTAAGAAAAGTCAGGAAAACAAGCTGATCAAGCAAGCATTGAAAATTGCTGATACTGAACTAAATGATGGCAAGCGCTCCCGACCGACCAAGCCACCAAAAGTGCGCAAACCGAAGCGTACGAAAAAGAAAAGCTCAAAGAGTTTTTTTAAGAAGATCGTCGGTGAGATTGAAGATATTTTTGATTGATCCTTGGCTGCTGCTACGCATCG
>JADGBX010000205.1 GCA_015231265.1 Magnetococcales bacterium
GCCTTTGTGGGGTGGATCATGACGGTGCTGGTGGTCCTGCCTCTGTTTCATCCTCAACCCTATCGCTCCTGGAGAACCTTCTTCCAGGCGATCCGGCAACGGCGCATTCTCCTCGTTGAAACCCTGCTTCTGGTCACCTTTGTCGCCAGTCTGCCCGCCTTTCTCGGTCTGCTTGGTGGAGTGACGGCGGATACCTACTATTTTCTCGATGTTGCGCACTGGTTTGCGCTGCCGCTCTTTGTGGCCGGATTGGCGTTTCGTCCGATTGTGGACGGGCTGCGCGGGGTGCTGAAATCCCCCGCCGGCGCCGCTGCGGCTCTCCTGGTGTCCATTTCGATCGTCAACTACCATCTTCTGCCGGTTTTTCACCCCAAGCCGCTCATCACGCTTGTGGGGGATACTCTGGAGACGGCGGATCAGTGGAACAAGGGGCAGCTGCTCAAGGGCAACGGTGGGCTCGATTTCATCAAGGCGTCGCTGCGGAACGAGGGGGTGGTGTTCGGGGCGGCCTTCTCGGAGATTCTCGACCAAGGCCCCATTGGCCGTATCAGGGATATCGTCAACCGGGCCAAAGAGAGACATGGAACCGATTTGGCTCTCTACGTTCCGCCGGACAATCGACTCTTCTGGCAGTCGGTCTACTACTGCCGCAAGAAGGGATTGCTGGCGACCACCCTGACCGGCGTGCCCATGGTTGTTGGGGTGCCGCCGTCGGATCTCTGCCCCATTGTTCGGCTGAGAGGCTTTGGTTATCATAACCATGGACCCGATGCGGTATCCCGCCCCCTGGACAGAAACAGCCTCTGTGCCCACGCCCGCAGGCGTGGTTTCGGCCACGTGTTGATCCTGGATGATCTGGAGACGGCACGGACGCACACCGTTGCGGTTTGCCGCTAGGGCGTGTTGCGGGATGGAGAGGAAGACGTCGTTTTCAGGAGAGATCACACCATGCAGACCCTCGTCACCGGTGGGGCCGGATTCATCGGCAGTCACCTGGCAGAGGCCCTTCTTGAACAGATAGAATGCGACGACCGACGCACCGACCGGCAGAAACAGCCACCCCTTGACGGAGAGCGGCCAGAGCAGGCGAAATGCACGCACCACTCCGGCCAGCCCCATCAGTGCCAGTGGTACGATGCCCCAGGCCCCCAGTTTGGCAAGAGGGACGATTGCGATCAGAACAGCGCCCCCGACCATGGGCGCAAGAAAGGGTGCGCTACCGTTGCGATTGTGAGCGACGGCAGGCAGCAGCAGCGGTCCGACACTTACGGCAGCGATGATGGCCAGGGCAGCCCCATAGAGAAGAGGCGGCGTCGGCAACCCCAGACGCAACAGAATGGACGCGAGCAGCAGGCAGGCGGAGAGCATCACCACGAACAGACCCGCATAGGCGTGAAAGATCAGATAGGGTGTTGCGGTCCCAGGTCTTGATTGGGATGACATGGATCGCCTCCTGCGGCATCGACGACATACGTCTGCCGGACACCATTCGTCGCAAGTGGTAGAGTGCATACACTCTTGAAAGAGCCGATTCTATACGTAAGGGCTCACTTCAACAAACGTTCACAGATGGAGCATGATGGGATGAAACCGGAAAGGATGCGTCAACTCCTGGATGCGGTGGCCAGTGGATCAACCTCCGTGGAGAGCGCCATGCAGTCTCTGCGCGGTTTCCCGGCGGAGAGCATTGAGGAGAACGGTCAGACCGTGGTCCGGCTGGACACTCAGCGGGAGATGCGTCACGGCTTTCCCGAAGTGATCTTCGGTCAGGGAAAGCGGTTCGAACATCTCAAAGCGGCCACGGAACGAGCACTCTCCCACGAGGGTGGCGTGCTGGTGACCCGCGTGGGACGCAAAAAAGGGGAGGCGCTGGCAGCCGCCAACCCCGGACTCACCTACCACCAGGCGGCACGCTGCCTCTACCGGCGGGATCCGGAACGCATTGATGAGGGGTTGGTTGCGGTTATTTCGGCGGGAGCAAGTGACTTCGGAGTGGCAGAGGAGGCGGCGTGTACTGCCCGCACCCTGGGGGCACGGGTGGAGACCCACTACGACTCCGGTGTCGCTGGTCTGCATCGCATTCTGTCGGCAGGAGAACTGCTACGGACGGCACGTGCCTTCGTGGTGGTGGCCGGCATGGAGGGGGCTCTGCCGTCGGTGGTGGGAGGGTTGGTCAACCGCCCGGTGATCGCCGTACCCACGTCACAGGGATACGGCGCCTCCTTCGGCGGTCTCTCGGCACTGCTGGGCATGCTCAACAGTTGTGCTTCCAACGTCACCACCGTCAACATCGACAACGGCTTCGGTGCCGGCTATGTGGCCGCTTTGATCAACCGTCAGGCGTAGACCGAGCCCCTTCCCTTGAGCGAAACAGCGTCAACGGGACGACGGTTTCGAGTTGGTTACCATGTGTGCCACGGTTATACCGAGAAAGATCCACGCCGCCACCGGATGGAGACGCATGGGCTTGAGCACCTTGATGCCGGTGAGAATTGCGACGGTGAGCGAAGAGGTCATCCCCGCCTTGATCAGCTCGCGATCCCGCAGACGCTTTTTGCTGCGCACCTGCGCCTTTTGCCGTGCCTTTCGAACCACTTCACGCTTCTTGCGAACCGCTACCGCTGCGGGAGTCGGCAGTGGTGGGGCGCCGGAAGCGTTCTCCTGCCGACGTTTGATCATGTCGCTGACTTTGGCATCCATAACGGGCTCCATGCTGTGTGAATAGCGAACGGTTCCGAAAAATCGGACCACTCTGTCGAATGCATACGCGATTCGAAACACTATCCGGATCTCTATCCGAAAATAGAAATCAGCAACAATCGGACCAGTTACACAGCTCAGCCACCAGGGGATCACTCCGACAGGAGAACGTCGCCGATGGTATCGATCAGCAGGCGCTTGGAGAGGGGTTTGGTGAGGTAGCCGTCACAGCCAGCATCAACCGCCTTTTGACGCTCACTCTCAAAGGCATGCGCCGTGAGAATGACCACCGGCGTTTTGGGCTGACCGCGCTTCTTCTCCCGCTTCCGAATCCGGCGCGTCGCTTCATAGCCATCCATCTTCGGCATCTGCACATCCATCAACACCAGATCGAAGCGCTGCTTACGAAACAGCTTCAACGCCTCTTCCCCATCTCTGGCGACGACAAGGGTGTGCGGCGTCTTTTTGAGAAAGATCTCGACAAGCAGGACATTGTCTTCGGAATCCTCCACAAGAAGGATGGACGCCCCCGGAACCACCGCCCCCTCTTCCGCATGACCCGAAACGGATTCCGAGCCCTGCACCTCCATCCGAGCCGGAAGCGGCAGGCTCAGATGGAAGGATGTTCCCGCATCCAGGACACTTTCGACACGGATCTCTCCGTGCATGAGCGCTACCAGACGGCGACAGATGGCCAACCCGAGCCCGCTGCCTCCGTAGCTGCGGGTGATGGTGGCATCGGCCTGGACGAAACCCTGGAAGATCTCCTCCAACTTCTCGGGCGCAATACCGATGCCCGTATCCCGGATCACGAAGAGAACACGGCTCTCCCTCTCCGCATCCGGTGTGACTGCAAGCGTGACACTGCCGTCGTGGGTAAACTTCACCGCGTTGTCCATGAGATTCAGAAGAACCTGGCGCAGCCGCCTGGCATCCCCGAACAGATGGGCGGACATCTTCGCGTCGATCTCCAAGGCGACGGAGAGCCCCTTCTCTTCGGCACGGGGCCGGATCATGCGAACGGTGGTTTCGACAAGGTCATGAAGTGAAAACACCTCATTGGAGAGCTCCATCTTGCCCGACTCCACCCGGCTGAGATCCAGCACATCGTTGATCAGCGCCAGCAACTCCTCTCCGGCCCGATGGAAGATGGTGACGAAAGCGTGCTGCTCATCACTGAGATCGGTCTCATCCAGCGCCTGGGCCATGCCCAGAATGGCGTTGAGGGGAGTACGGATCTCATGGCTCATCGTTGCCAGGAAGCTGCTTTTGGCCCGGCTGCCCGATTCGGCGGCATCCCGCGCCTCCTCCAGTTCATGGGTCCGCTGTCTTACGATCTCCTCCAGATGATCCCGATGCCGCTTCAGAGCCAGATGGGTTTTGATCCGACGACTGACGATCTCCGGATTGAACGGCTTGGTGATATAGTCCACTCCGCCCAGCCGGAACCCTTCCGTCTCATCCTCGACCTCCTTCTTGGCGGTGATGAAGATGACCGGAACGGGTGCGGTCTCAGAGCGTTGCTTCAAGCGACTGCACACCTCATATCCGTTCATGCCGGGCATCATGATATCCAGAAGAATGAGGTCCGGTTGCGCCTCTCCGGCGGTGAGGGAGAGCGCCTGCTGACCGCTTGTGACCGCTTGAAGCGCGTAGTCCGCTTTCAGCAACTCCTTGAGAATATCGATGTTACTGGGCTGATCATCGACGATCAGAATGGTCTCTTGATCCCTCCGTTCCTGCTCCGCAACGGCCACATCCTCCAGAACGATACCGTGCAGTTCAGCCAACTGCTCCAGAGTCTGAAGCATCTCCCGAAAAGCGTACTCCCTGCCGTGAAGAAGCAACGCCCGATAGAGGTTACGTGCCGCCGTGGGCTCCAGAAGCGCCTCCAGACCGGGAAGCACCTCTTCGAAAGCCAGATCGAAGCGTTCGAGATGCCGGGCAACAACCGCGAGAAGAGGACCGAGTCGTGCAGGATCAGCCAGAGCAGCGGGATCGAGGTCGGAGGATTCGGGCAGTAGAGCCCCTGGTTGCAACGGCTTCCGACTGTCGTCCAGTCCGGAAAGCAGATCATCCAGAACGTTGACGAAGCGGCTGGTCGCCGCCTGGATGGCGGCAGGTTCCGTATCGGCACCATCCAGCAGCCGCTCAAGACGGGCCGCCGCCTCCTGTAAGGCCACTGCACCGAGATTGCCGGCCACCCCCCGAATCCCGTGAACCAGCGCCGCCGCCTCACTGTTCTCCTGATGGGCAAGATGGTGCTGCACCGTGTCGATGCTCTCCTGATACTCCTGAAGGAAACGGTCCAGCAGACGACCATAGAGCCCACGGTTGCCGCGCACCCGTGCCAGACCGGCCTCCACGTCGAGACCGGGGATCTTCATCAACCCCTCTCGATCCAGATCACTGCGACCGGGCTGCTCCGCCACCGTCAGCGGGCCGATCCAACGGGAGAGCACCCCATAGAGCCGTTCAGGGCGGATCGGTTTCGACAGATGCGCCGTCATTCCTGCGGATTCGCACGCCTTCTTCTCCGTCGAGGAGGTGTGGGCCGTCATGGCGATGATGGGTAGATCCCGAAACGCCTCCTGCGCCCGCAAAAGACGCGTTGCTTCCAGACCATCCATCTCCGGCATCTGAAGATCCATCAACACCGCATCGAAGGGAAAGCGCTGCACCATCTCCACCGCTTGTCGTCCATTCGCCGCCAGATCCACCACCAGTCCCGCCCGCTCCAGCAACTCCCGAGCGATCACCTGGTTGATCTCGGTATCCTCGACCAGAAGAATCCTGGCACCCCCGATCTGCTCCCCGGTCTCATCCTCATGGCGCAGGATCTTGCTGGTGCGCCGATCTTGGGGAAGATCGTGCCCGCAACTCTCCTTGACCAACCCCCGGACCAGACGGGAACGAATCACCGGTTTATCGAGAAAACCGTCCACACCCGCCTGAAAACCGGCATCGCGAATCGCATCGATCCC
>JADGBX010000206.1 GCA_015231265.1 Magnetococcales bacterium
GACCCGTGCGCGCTCTTACCACCTTTTGCTTTCCAGAACATGACGCAGCGCCTCCCTCCCTTGTCATCCCGTGATCCAACGGATCACCGACTCCTGCGCTTCAGTCGCAGTGCCTCACGCAGATGCTCCTTGGCCGGTTTGAAGCCGGGGTTGGCCCGCAACACCTTTTTGAATGCAGTCACCGCCTCGGTGTAGCGCTTCGCCTGCATATGGCTGTTTCCCAGACGGAACGCCTCTCCGACTCGCGCCATCTGAATCTGACGCTTCGCCGGAGCAAAACCGGGATTCTTCTCCAACAGTTCGGCAAAGAGCGCTTCGGCGGCCTCATATTTGCGGTCGTCGATCAGCGCAAGTCCCTCGGCAAACCGCTTCCACAACCCCACATCCTCCTTCCACCCGAAATGGGTGGTGGTGACATCCCCGGAGACCAGTGTCCGGGCGATGCGGGCCGTGATCAACTCCACCGATTGACTCAGTGCCCCGACGGATCCTTGCAAGGTGTCGGTATACACCACGAGCGAGGTCTCCACATCCACGACTCGAACGAAGAGCTGCAGCATCTCGCCCATGGACATATACTCACCGAACACCATGAATCGGGCGCCGGAGATGTTTCCCAAACGCACCCGTGACTTGGGGTCGGTAAGCTCACTGGCACCCAGCTTCTGCTCTTCGAGCACCTCCCGGAGATGTACCCGTTCGATCACCGCCAGATCGGGAACCTGACTCAACCCGGCCAGAATCATCTCCGGCAATGTCCGGGTCAGGTGATCCACATCCATGATGGCACCCAGCCCGGCGATGGTGGTGTTGTCGAAGTCCCAGACCGCCACACTCTTCAGTGCGGGGTCCTCCTCGATCAGTGTTGTCGCTTCACGATCGTCACCGCTGCTCGACGATTGCGAAACAGCCGGTTCATCCTCCACCTTAAGCCGGGGAGCACTCCGTGGCAGCGGCGCGGCCTGTGCCACCATCCAGGAGGGAGCATCGACACCCCGTGCCGACACCTCTCCCGGAAACAGCAGCGTGATCCCCAACAGTAGCAACATCACGTGCCACACACCGTGCTGCCGATGCATCCATACCATTAGCATGTTCATAGGGATCACTCGGTCTGGATGATCTTCGTTTTATACTTCCAGGAACGCTTCTTGGATTTGGACGCAATCTTGGCAAACGCCGCCTTGTCGCGCACCTTGGTGATGGTGATCTTGCCGATGATGTCGTAGTCGTACATCACCTCTCCATCGCCAAGATCGATCTTGTCGCCTTCGGAGAGTACGTTGAAGGACATGCCCTTGGTGACCGCGTGACGCTCACCCAGATTGATGATCACCGTTCCCTTCTTCACCTTCAGGATACGCCCCTGCAGCGGATACTTGGCGTGCAGCTTCTTGGCGATCTGATCCGCCCAGGCATCGGCCAGCTTCGCCGGGTCAAGCGCGCCTTTGTTCTGGTGGGTCACTGCCATGAAGATATCGGTGGTCTCCGTCTCCACAAGCCGCATGGAGGCGTTGCTCTCCCGACTGTCGTCGCGATAACTGCCGGTAGCAATCACATGGGCTGCCGTCAGTTTACCCAGCTCCAGGCTGGTTTTGGGATTGGCCAGATCGGAGGAGCCCAGTTTCAGCTCTTCCATCACCTTATCCAGGATGGCGCGATCGACGACGCTGATGTTGCGCTCCGCCAGAGCACGGGTCAGCTCATCCTTCATCACCCCTTCAAGACCGAGACGCCCCATCAGAACGTCGCCACCCCCGGACTGAAAACCCAACACCGAGATGGCGCCGATGGGGGATGTCCAGTCATCCTCACGCTTTTGCCGTTTCTGCTTTTTGAAGCGCTCGGTGAGATCCTTGACCATGCCATCGATGTACTTCTGATGCTCCAGATCCTTCTTCTGCGCCATGGAGGCCTGGGCCTGACGCATCAGACCGTGCACCAGAGTATCGGTGGGATCGACCTTCTTCAGCTTCTGCAACACCTCCATCGCCTTTTCCGGCTCACCCATCTTGGTCAGCGCCGCACCCTGATTGCTCAACGCTTTGGTGAAGAAGGGGTTGACCTGCGTCGCCGACTGAAAGGATTTCAACGCAATCTGCGGCTTGCCCGACGCCATCTGTAGATTACCCAACGCCAGTCCTGCTTCCGATTTCTGCCAAGCAAAATCGCTGCTGCTCTCTCCCTGGACCGCTTTTTTCAGTGTTGCTTCGGCTTCCGCCTTCTTGCCCATATCGAAGAGCGCCTGCCCTTTGGCCAGTTGGGCTGGAGCACGATGCGGCGCATCCTTGAGAACGATCTCCGCCATCCTGACCGCCTCTTCGGCCCGACCCTGACGACGCATCACCTCCGCCAGACCTTCACGACCACGAATCACCACTTCCGGGTTTTCGTGCTGAACCATGCCGGAGAAGTGTTTCTCCGCCTCGGTCACCCGACCCGCTTTGAGATGGGCATAACCCACACCGGCCAGCGACTCCGGATCGTTGGCACCCGCCTGCTGAAACAACTCCGAGGCCGCTTCATGGTCGTTGCGATCCATACGATAGGCCGCCAATACGCGCAGCAGTTTGCTCTCGTGACGGCTGCCGCCTTGAATCACCTTGACCACCTCCCCATCGGGACCGGTCATCACCGCCGTTGGCCAGAGGGCGATCTTGAAGGTCTTGAACAACCCCTTATCCCCGGATACCAGCGGCATGGTCAGTTTGCGTTCCCGCAACAGAGAGCCGATCTCCTTGCGCTTGCCCTTGGCCACCACGACCACGGCCAGATCTTCCGGATGGCTGCGAAACACCTTCTGCAACCGTCCCAACGCCTGATCGCACGATTCACACCCCGCCGCCTTGGAGAAGAACAGCACCCCCAGCTTGCCCCGGGTGAGGCGATCCCGCTTGATCATGGCACCGTGAACGGTCTTCATCTGAAATTCGGGGATGGGCTGACCACGCTTGAGAGCTGCCTGACCATCGCCGCCGCCGACAAGAAGAAGTCCAACCACTCCCAAACTGACCAGAGTGCGTTTCAGTGTGCCTCTCAGAGCGGGCCGTATGTGCAGCCGCTGCCGTCGTCGTACGTTCATGTCGATCTCCCTCATCCGTGTTATCAACCCCAATATGTTAACGTTCCATCATGACGCGAACCTGACACGTCCCCACACCACTCACCCTCCCGGCGCACGATCGGGCAGAGGCTCCAACTCTAGATCGATGGATGTGATTTCCCCTTCGATGACATCCAACGTCGCTTCGATGGGATCATAGCCTCGCTTGCGTATGATCACCTGATGGGAACCGACTGCATGCTCGAACCGTTGCGGTGTCACCCCCATGAACTCTCCGGCCACCTGGATCACCGCCCCCTTGGGCGTGCTGATCACCTCGACGATGCCCATCTTCTCAGCCGGGGCAACGAGAATATCGTCAGCAGGTTCGGTCGTCGCGGCGGGAGCCGTCGCAGTAGGCGCCGTCGTGGCTGCCGGAACGGCACTCTGGGCTTCCGGAGCAGATGATTTCTGGTTCATGAACCACCATCCACCGCCACCACCCACCGCCAACAACGCCACGATCACACCGATCATGACACCTGAGCCACCCTTCTTCTCCGCCGCAGGGGGAGGCTGAGTCGCAGCGGGATTGACCACCGTCTCGGCACCACCAGCTGGATTGACGACGGTTGCACCACCAGCAGCGGCATTGGCAACAGTTGCACCAGCGGGGTTGGCAACCGTCGCGCCACCCGCATCGGGATTGGCAACCGTGGCTCCCGGATCGATCATGGTCGCTGCATCGTCGGCCACCATGGTCGCCTCATCGTCACCACCCCCAGCCGGCGCCTGTTCGAGCCCGGGCACCAACTCCCCTTTCGCCGCCATGGTGATCGCTTCCATGAACTCCTTGGCGTTCTGGAACCGCTCGTCGGGACGCTTGGAGAGCGCCTTCCGAAGCACCGGATCAAAGGCACGGGGAATCGTGTTGTTGAGCATGCAGGGAGGGTGTGGTTCGGTGTAGAGCACCTTCTGCATGATGGTGGACATGCCCTTGCCGGGGAAAGGGGCCTCGCCGGTGAGCAACTCATAGAGAATCACCGCCATGGAGAAGAGATCCGACCGGTGGTCCACCCGCTGCCCCATGAACTGCTCCGGGGACATATAGCGCGGCGTACCCATTACCGTTCCAAGCTGGGTCATGGTGGAGTTCTCAACCCGGGCGATACCGAAATCGGCCACCTTCACCCGGTTGTTCTCCAGCAGAATGATGTTGGCCGGTTTCATATCCCGGTGCACCACACCCGCATCATGCACATACTGCATGGCATCCAGGGTCTGACCCATGATCTCCTGGATCTGCCCCATGTCGAACCGGGTGTCATCCTTGATGTAGTCCTTCAGCTCCTTACCCTGGATAAACTCCATGGCAATGAAGGGCGTGCCATCCTGCATACCGTATTCGTAGACCGCAACGATATTCTGGTGCATGAGACGCCCTGCCGACTGCGCCTCACGCTTGAAGCGCTGAACGAACTGATCGCCACCATCCCCTTCCAGAAGATTCTTGTGAATGGTTTTCAACGCAACCTTACGCTCGATATCGGCATCAAACCCTTCATAGACAACACCCATGTTGCCTTTTCCGAGTATGCTCTTGATCGAGTATTTCCCTAATTTTTCCAGTTCTTCGCTCATGAATAGACGTCCCGATGTCCGTTTCGTAACCTAAAAAAAGAGTGGAATAACCTGCTCCATGACCCATCCCGCATGATCGCTCATGGCTCCATCTTGAAGCGTGTCCACCACTCTTGATGCGTGTCCACTGTCAGGGTGAGTGTTCCAGTAACGCTCACTGCTTTGCCAGCCACTTCTTCACCCGTGCTGCCTGTCTGCTCTGGGGCTTCAACGCCAGATACCGCTTGTAGGCCTGCTTTGCCGAGCGGGGTTTGCGTAGGTGGTTCGAATAGAGATCACCCAGCAACAGGTAGGCACGCGCATAGTCGTACTTCACCTGGATCGTTTGGATCAACGTCTCTTTTGCCTGGGTGTGGCGCCCCATCATCCGCAAGGTTGCCGCCTTGTAAAACAGCGGCTCCGGTGCATCCGGATAGCGATCACAGATGATCTGATAGGAGGTGAGACGCCTCTTCGCATCCTTCTCCTGGGCAGCAAGAGCGAGCAGCTTCTCCATGCCCATGGCACCGCCCGCCCCTTTGTTGAAAGCGTCCAGAACACCGACCACATAGTGGGAAGGGATGGCGAAATTGAGCCCCTGCACATCCTGCCATGTCCCCTTGATCAGCCCCAGAACCTGCCCATCGTTGTTCAACAGGGGTCCGCCGCTATTACCACCGTTGACCACGAGATCGGTCTGGATGAAGTCCATCCCGTCGATGGTCCGTTTCGGAGAACTGATCACTCCCCTGCTCAACGTATGGGCTAGCGCCATGGGACAACCGATGGTGAACACCTCCTCACCCAGATCTGCCAACGCCTTTGAATAGAGCGCCAATCCGACCCGGTCGGTCTCCGGAACCTGCACCAGTGCCACATCGATATTGGGTGCCGAGGCCATCACCCGGCCACTGCTGAAGGTGCCGTCGGGCAGATGCACATCCACCGTACGCGCCCCCTCCACCTGATGGGCGACGGTGGCGATGATCGTGGGTCCGAGAAAGAAACCGCTGCCC
>JADGBX010000207.1 GCA_015231265.1 Magnetococcales bacterium
CCAGCGTCCGTCGATGCCCAGATCGATGATCGGGTGGTCGCGAATCCACGCCCGCTCCTCGGGGGTCAGGGTGGCGAGGGTGGGCGGTGCCCGCGCCTCGGACACCCCCCAACGGGCGGTGATCGCCGCCAGCTCCGCCGGTGTGATGCGGGCGAAACCGGCCTCCACCTCCGCCAGCAGCGCCTCTCTGCCCTTGGCCGCCGCCACCCGCCACATCGCCTGCGTCAGCGGTGCCTGCCGGTGATACCGGTAGCTGGTGAGCAGCCCGTGCTCCTTGAGGTGATGAATGCCGGTGAGCGTATCCGCCGCAAACAGCAGCAGCGAACCCTCCTTGAGCGCCGTCATCACCTCCGAAAAGGTGGTGTGGGGCACCAGGGTGCTCGTGGGAAGATGGCGGCGAAGGTGGCTCTCCAGGCTATCCCCGGCGAGAACGCCGATGCGAAAGGGCAGCGCCGCCTGGGCGGTTTTCGGCAGCGGCAGGGTGTGATGGACGAAGAGGTGGGTCTCGGAACGGTGCAGCGGCGTGCCGAAGCTCAGGGTGCGAAGGCGCTGTTCGGTGCGAAAGAGTCCGGCGTGGAGATCGGCGCGGCCCGTTTTCACCAGGGCGAGGGTTTCGCTCCAGCGGGCGGGCAGAAACTGCACCGGTCGGCCACTCTTCTTCGACCAGAGCCGCCAGTGATCCATGAGCAGTCCGGCGGGCTCTCCCGCCTCGTCACGAAACTGAAACGGTGCACACTCCTCACAGTAGGCGACACGAAGCGGCTGCGCCACGGATGTCGCCGCTGCAACCGGCGTCGCTGCAACCGGTGCCGAAACAGCACCGAGAAGGAACAGCCAGACAGCGATGACGGAGAGTCCTTTCATGCCGTTATTTGACACCACTCCCCGCGCCGCCGCAACCCGGTATCTGACTCGGGCCTGTTAACGCCAACCCGGACGCTTATTTCGACGGTGATTGCTATTCTGGACTCATTGTTGCTTCTAATAGAGTTGTCTTTCTAAAGTGTGGTGAGTATTTCGACGGAAACTGAATCCGTTTATCGATTCTTAGAGCCCGTCGCAGAATGGCATAATAGACAGGGTGATGAGGTTACCATGGGAATCGCACGCTTTCTTGCCGGAGTCGCTCGGCACGAGAAGAGCGCGAAGCAGCGTGAGGAAAAAAGGGTCACGAACCGGGAAAAACCTTCCGCCCCCCTCCACTCCGCTTTCGTTCTCGAACCCCGCATACTGCTGGATGCGGCGGCTGCTCTCACCCTCACGCTTCCACTCCAGGAGAGCGACGGCGATGGCGAGCAGCAGGGGATCGACAGTGGGGAGTCGCCGCTGATCGATGACCCCTCTTCATCGGAGGCGGAAACTGCGGTGGACGCCGTGATCGACACCCTGTCGAGCAGCGCTACCGCCCTCCGTGAAGTGCTCTTCATCGATGCGGCAATCCCAGCTTCAGAGCGCGTGATTCAGTCGATCCCCTCTTACATGCACGTGGTCTGGATGCGCCCTGAGCAGAGCGGCTTGCAGACCATTACCGACACCCTTGAAACGTATGACGGTCTCACGGCCATCCACATCGTCTCCCACGGCGATGTGGGCGAACTGGCGTTGGGCAGCGACACCCTGAACAGCACGACACTGGATGAAGAGAGCGACGTCATCGCCGGATGGCACGAGGCGTTCTCCGGCGAGGGGGACATCCTGCTCTACGGCTGCGATGTGGGCTCCGGTCATGAGGGGGAGCAGTTCATCAACCTGTTGTCGACCATTACCGGCGCCGACGTGGCCGCCTCCGACGATGCCACCGGTGCGGAGTCGCTGGGCGGCGACTGGGATCTGGAGGTGGTGGCCGGAGAGGTGGAGACCCCTCTGTTCCTCAGCCATCAGGCCGCTGCGGCGTGGAACGTCCTGCTCACCGGCAGTGAGGTGAGCGAGAGCCAGAAAGTCACCACCAATGACATTCAAAGCGGAGATCGATTCGGCGATTCCACGGATGTGGACGGCAGCTGGTCGATTGTCGGATCCACTGTGGAAAACAGCGGTCAAGGTGCCGCTTATATCTTTCAGAAGTCCACCATTAACGGCGCTTGGTGGACTCAGAATGCGAAACTCACGGCCAATGATGGGGCTGCAAGCGACTACTTTGGTAACGCGGTTGCCATCGATGGTGACTACGCCATCGTCGGAGCGATGCTTCACGATAGCGGCGGCGATGCCGATGTAGGGGCTGCTTACATCTTTTACTACGATGGTACCGACTGGACGCAGCAAGCCAAGTTTATGGCGCCGACACCTCGGCAGTATGACACCTTCGGCGTCTCCGTTGCCATCGATGGCGATATCGCTGTCGTGGGGAGTCTTGGAGAACGCTATTCCGCGACCAACAGCAACGACATGGGGGCGGTTTATGTCTTTGAACGCAGTGGCGTCTCCTGGAGCCAGGCGGCAAGACTCGCCCCCAGCGATGCCGACCTTTCCGCCACCTCCGGGATGTTCTTCGGCGGAGATGTCGCCATAGAGAGTACGACCATCATCGTCGGGGCTCCCGGCAACGCGAGCGGCACCAACGGTCAGGGCCAGGCCTACATCTACGAATATGACGGCAGCAGCTGGAATCAGGCGGCACTCCTTACCGACGACACGCTCCCCTACAACAGCTTCTTCGGTGGCTCCGTCGATATCGATGAGAGCGGTTACGCCGTCATCGGAGCCGCGAACGCCGATACCCATGGAACCTATGCCGGTGGCGTCTACGTTGCCGAGCGTTCATCGACGACCGGTGCGTGGAGTCTCGATGGCGAGATGCTTGTCTCTTCGACAGTGAGCATGGAGGATCATTTCGGATTTCACGTACGCATTGATGACGGCACCATTGCTGTCGGTGTGCCGTTCGATGATCTGACATCATCCACGGAGAATGAAGGGGCCGTATTTCTCTTCAGGCAGGATGAAAACAGCGCGACCTGGACGCAGTTCTCCCGACTCACCGCCTCCGACAACGCAAGCAATGACACGTTCGGCTATGGTCTCGCTCTGGATGACACTACGCTCATCATCGGTGCCCCTACTCACAGCACGACCGGGTATGAAGGGGGGGCCGCCTACCTCTACGAGATGCATGCCGAACGGCAACTGGACAGCTACAGCGGCAACGCATCCAGCGCCGAAATGGCCGCCACAACCTACCTGACCAGCGGCGAGTTCGTGGTGGCCTGGGACGGTGACGGTCAGGGCAGCGGCGCCATCACCGCCTCCATCTACAGCGTTGACGACACCAGCACCGATTTCACCGCCATCAACACCGGCCTGTTCATCTCCATCGGCGGCCACACCCCGCAGGTTGCCGCCCTCTCCAACGGCAACTTCGTGGTGACCTACAGCCGCAACGATGATATCTACGCCACCATTTTCAATGCGTCGGGTGTCGCGCAGGTGCTGGAGTTCATGGTCAACACCACCAGCAGCGGGGTCCAGGACACACCGGATGTCGTCGCGTTCGACAGCGGCGGTTTTGCCATCGTCTGGTATGGGGATCAGACGGAAAACGGCAATCTCTATGGTCGCTTCTTCAGTAATGACGGCACCGGCGGCAGCGAGATAAGCCTCGTCTCGACACTCAGTTATGAGGATGGGGCGGTGATCGCACCCACCTCAAGCGGTGGGTTCGCCATGGCCTGGAACGTGGACAGCATCAGCGAAACCTTCGATGTCTACACCGCCGTCTTCGATGCCTCCGGCACCATGCTCAACACCCCCTCCCTGGCGTTCAGCGGACTCAGCGAATCGATCGCGGAGGATATCGTCGTTCTTTCCGACGACAGCTATATGATCACCGGCAGCACCGGTGCCACCACCACCGACGTCTATGCCCGGAAGTTTCTCTCCACCGGCACGGGGGACGGCTCGGAGTGGAAGGTGAATACGACCAGTGGTGTTCACCACGCCAGCTCCGTCATCCAGCTCACCGACGGCACTGTGTTGGTCACATGGCTGGAGGATGACACCGATATCGGTGTTGCCCGTCTCTACGATACATCGGGAACGGCGCTCAGCGGCGTCTTCGGACTGCATGACATGCTCACCGGCAACCCCTTCGCCTTTCGACCGGTGGCCGATGATAACGGCGGCTACACCGCCGCCTGGTTCGTGCCGATGCACACCATCAACAGAGTCTATGGCCGCCACTACCCGGCCCCCACCGTGGTGACGACCGACAGCTACGATTTCACCTATCAGAACAGCTCCAGCGTCCCTCTGGGTTCACTCTTCGAGATCGATGAGAGAGCGATCGCGTTCGACGACCACAGCCTCGACTCAACCGTCACCCTCTCCATCGCCAACGCCACCTCCCATGACAACCTGGTGCTCGACAGTGAGGGGGATGGCCTCGGTCAGATCAGCTACGTCGACGGCATCATCGCCTTTGGCGGTGAGCAGGTGGGCAGCTACTCCGGTGGCCATGCAGGCAGTGACCTCACCCTTACCCTCTCGGATGCCAACCCCTTCATCGGCAAGGCTCTGGAGCGCACCCTCTCCTTTGAAAACCACCAGATCGATCCCGATCTGAGCAACCGTATCATTACCGTCTCCTACACCAGTGAAACAGGCATGACCGCCACCGGTTCCATCACGGTGCGCTTCACCCAGAACAGCTCCTCCGGCAACAGCGGCTCCAACGATACGGAGAGTGACCCCAACACCTCCGGCCCCGGTGAAGAGGACGGCTTTTACGGGGGAGACGGAGACGGCTTCGGTACCGGTGAGGGCGATGGCGACGATTCCGGGGGGTTGGATGGCTACGACGGCGGCGATGGCGGCGATGGCGATTTCGGGGGTGGAGAGTTCGGGGGCGATCCCATGGCAAGCGGTGGTGACGGTGATGATGGTGGTGACGGATTTAATGAGGACGGCAGCGGTGGTGACGGTGATGACGGTGATGACGGTGATGACGGATTTAATGAGGACGGCAGCGGTGGTGGCGATGAGGGAGGCGATCCGAACATCGAGGTTCTCACCGATGAGAATGGCGACCCCGTCACCGATGAGAACGGCAATCCCATTCTGGTGGATGCCGACGGCACTGTGATCGCCACCGACGCCGAAGGTGAGCCTCTACCCGAAGAGGGAGAGGGCGATGACGTCGCCGAAGCCGACCCCCAGGGACCATCAGGCGACAGCAGTCAGGAGCCCTCTGATGATGAGACGGCCACCGATCACGCATCAACAGGTGAGTCCGGTCAGGCCCAGGGAGCGGACAGTCTACAGCAGCAGCTTCTTGCCGGAGGTGGCGACGCAGCCGTCACCAAGAGCGATATCGACACCTTCACAAACGCTCTGATGCGCGTTCTGAGTTGCGGTCAGTAAGCACCACGTGGCTGTTAGGTGGTAAATCCGTGGCTGTTAGGTGGTAAATCTTTTACTACCTCGGGTCCAGGGGTCGGGGCCCCTGGTGGAGTTTGAGGCAAAGCCTCAAGGTTTTGACTCTTCCGTTGCCGTTGCCGTTGCCGTTGCCGTGGCCATACTTCCCCCTAAAAGGAGGTGCGGAACCATGGGTTCCGCGGTGTTTTCTTTTGGCGACGGTGGGTGTGTGCTGTTTTAGGTTCGGTGC
>JADGBX010000208.1 GCA_015231265.1 Magnetococcales bacterium
TTGGACGCCAAGCGTGACGAGATTATCAGCGTCGGCATGGTGGAGATGCGCAAGTGTCGCATTAATCCGGAGCAGACCCACATCTTTCTCTGCGGCAACCCCACCATGATCGAGCAGACGGAGGGCATTCTGACCGGATACGGCTACGACCCCGGCAGCCACAAGAACCCCGGCACCCTGCACCGGGAGAAGTACTGGTAGCCCTCGCGCGCGCGTCGATCCAAAGAGCCCTGTCGGCTGGTTCCGTCAGCGACTGGCGGGACTTCTCAACGCCGGGATCTGGGTATCGGGTTTTCGGTCGTGGGCGTTGCGGCTCAACCAGCGCACCATATCGACCCAGATCTTCCGGATCTGGTGATCGGTGGGCATGATGCCGGCGTAGGTGAGCTCGATGGTGATCACCGGAATGCCCTCGATAATTCCGGCATAACGACCCAGCGAACCGGGATAGGTGCCCATGAGATCGAGATAGAGATGACCCAGCTTGCGCGGCGGCGCCACCGGCGGACCGTCGAAGTCCAGCACGTTGTAGGGAGCGTGCACCGAGATGATGACGTTGGGCTTGAACTGCTCGATCACCTTGGCCACCCACTGGGACTCCGGCTCACTGAGCGGGCCGGGGCCGGGGTAGCGACGCTTGTCCCGCCCGGTGCGGCGGATCCAGTAGTCGGTGCTCTCCTGCTGCCAGTCGGTGGTGGGGAAGTTGCGGTTGAGATCGACGCCGCGGGCATTCATCCGCTGCGAGGGGCGGAAGTCGAGCAGGCCGTCGGGATTGACCAGCGGCGAGACGATCCAGTGAAACAGCCCCGAGTGGTGGGCGTTCAAGGTCTTCAACCACTTGAACACCACGCTCACCGAGGAGTATTCGTCGCCGTGAATACCTCCGATCAACAGAACGCGCGCCTGAGGTTCACGGCTGGGCAGGGGCGGAAACTCCTTCACCAGAATGGGGGTACCCAGGGTGGAAACGCCGCCGGCAGCCTGTAGATCCAGATCCAGACACTCCCGCACGCTGACCGAGCCCAGCTTGTTGCCGATGCGCCGACAGGTCTGCTCGGCAGTGAGTTTGGCGGTGAACTCCTCTTTGGTCGCCGTGGTACTCTGGACGCTCTCCGGCGCCGAGGGTGAGGAGGCCGTCACCGACTCCTGCTCCAGTGCCTGAAGCGGCTGCGACAGCATGAGCGTCACGAAAAACAGAACGGCGGCACGGCGAATGGTATATAATACGGCGGGCTGCATGGGAGCTTCCCTCGGTTGATCGTCAACTTATCTATTATACTCCGTCGCAGAGCGGTTCCACGCTCTCTGCGCTGCGATGAAGATGCGCTCCGGTCCGACGCCTCACGTATTTATTGGGGAACACCTTGGCGGCGTCACCAGCGGTCATGTGCGAACCGAACGGCATTATTACCCCACACCCGGGTATCAGGTCAAACGGTAAAGAGCACCCCTGTTCAGGAACGACATGGAAGCCGTCGCTCATTTGACGTAATGTAGGGGTGGAAGGCTTCGAAAATTTGACATAGCATACCCCTCTGTTGTCGCATGCGGGGGACAGGTGCATGAAAAACAGCCTGTTGCGCACATGGCCCTGGGATTGCATAAAGATCGACTGTCGGCATGATGTACTGTCAAATTCCGCCGCTGGACACTCCCGAATCGGGAGAGCGGCACTGTTGATCGGGGTTCGGAGACGAACTCCATAACGATACGACGGACAGCAACATACGCCGACATCCTGTTGATAAAGAAAGAAAATGGATGTCGTCTTGGTCGGAATGACGACCGCTACGGAAACATCGGGAATGGATATAATGAAGCGACGGGAGTTTCTGAAAACAGTGGCAGCGGGTGCTCTTGGCAGCGCAGCCCATCTGGGTTTCCCTGACGCTGCCCTGGCAGCACGACGGGGATCATCCCGCAGCGGCGGCCCTTACGGCGCTATGCTGGACGACTACCTGGACAAGATTCGCGACTTCGACCGCGGTCACACCGGAGACATCTTCCTCGACCGGGACATCTTCCCGCTCTTGGTCTCATCGGTGAAGCGGTTCAAGCGGGTCCAGGGCGTGGTGGGTCACGGCAACTTCTACCTGCTCAGCTTCGACGAGGCGGTGAATGTGGCCCGACGCTACCCCAGTGTCGGTGAGTTCACCCGCCAGGAGCTGGACTTCCTGGAGCGCATCTTCTACGAAACTGCTGCCCCCTACGGCTTCTTCGGCGAGAAACCGCTCAAGAATCTCACCGATGCGATTCCCCGCAACAAGGTGACCAAGATTCGCGGCACCGGCAACTATCTCTATCGCGGCGTCCCCCTGGAGACCTACAAGAAGATCCAGCGCGCCGTTGGCCGGGATGTGGTTCTCACCTCGGGCATTCGCAGTGTCACCAAGCAGTTTCTTCTTTTCCTTGAGAAGGCCTATCTGAGCAACGGCAATCTCTCTCAGGCCTCTCGTTCTCTGGCACCTCCGGGGTATTCCTTCCATGGTGTCGGTGACTTCGACGTCGGTCAAAAGGGGTACGGCAAGCTCAATTTCACCCGCGAATTCGTCCGCACCAAGGTGTTCAAGCGTCTGGCGGAGACCGGCTATGTGCGGCTGCGTTATCCCCGCGACAACATGCTCGGCGTCCGTTTTGAGCCGTGGCACGTCAAGGTGAAGTTCCGCGCCATCTAGGGCGGATCGACATGAGCAGAGGCGTTCCGGTCTGGATCGGTGTCGGCGGCAATCTCGGAGAGGCTCGAACCGTTGTGCAGTGTGCAATTGGCACTGTCGCGGCTCGAGCCTTTCTGCGTCTGGAGGCGTGGTCGCCATGGTATCGCACCGAGCCGGTGGGTGGGCCTGCTGGACAGGGGTGGTATGTCAACGGCGTGCTCTTCGGCCATACCTTTCTGGAGCCGGAACCGCTGCTGGATCGACTCCAGGAGGTGGAGCGCCTCTTCGGTCGCGACCGCCGCCGGGAGGTGCGTTGGGGCAGTCGCCCTCTCGATCTGGATCTCCTGCTCCATGGCCGCTGCCGCCTCCGTTCGTCGCGGCTGACACTTCCCCACCCCCGCCTGCATCTGCGCCGCTTCGTTCTACAACCGCTGGCTGATCTCCACCCCCATCTGAACCTGCCTGGTCTCGAGCGAACCGTTGACAGCCTGCTTCGGGATGTTGATGATCCCTCTCAGGTTGAGAGACTCTGCGCCTCCGACGCTGCAATGACCGGAACCTCCGGCAGTGACGGCACGAATCGACGGCGCTTCCCAACCCGATGAGAGTACATAGAGCAGTACGCCTGGATCGAACGCAGTGATCGACCGGGACGGTGATTCAAAGCGCGTTGTCCACGGCGTGAAGACGTCGTGATCACACAGACGCCTTCGCTCTCCACATCCGAGAGCAGCGTCCGGTGGATGGCAGTGTGCGGACTGATGCCCTCCGTTTGCAGCCCTCCGGCTCCGGAAGCACACCCTCCCCCAACGATCCCTCACGCATCCCGGCGGTGCCATGTCGCCCATTCAGACAGTGGAGCCGTGCCGAGAATCTCCCTCCGGCATTCGACTCCGGGAGCAGACCATGTCGTCGAGAACAACGCTGGCCAAACTACAGACCTTGCGTGATGCGAAGCGCAAGATCGTCTCCGTCACCGCCTACGACTTTCTCTTCGGACGCCTGGCCGATCAGGCTGGAGTCGATATGATTCTGGTGGGAGACTCCCTGGGCATGGTGGTTCAGGGGGCTGACACCACGCTGGCGGTCACTCTTGAGGAGATGATCTACCACGCCCGCATGGTCAACCGGGGTGTGGAACGGGCCTTCGTCGTCTGCGACCTCCCCTTCGGCAGCTATCAGGAGAGCCCGGAGGCGGCCTTTCGCAGCGCCAGCCGTTTGATGAAGGAGACGGGTGTTCAGGCGGTCAAACTGGAGGGGGGACGGGTGATGGCGCCGACGGCACGCTTCCTGGTGGAGCGGGGGATTCCGGTGGTGGGCCATGTGGGGCTGACGCCGCAGTCGGTGCACGCTTTCAGCGGCTACAAGGTACAGGGACGGGGTGAGAAGAACGCCGAAGCGGTCTCCGCCGATGCCGCTGCTCTGATCGAAGCCGGGGTCTCGCTCTTCATCCTCGAAGGGGTTCCCTCCACTCTAGCCGACTCCATCACCCGCGCCAGCCCGGTACCCACCATCGGTATCGGTGCCGGAGGAGGGTGTGACGGGCAGGTGCTTGTTCTCCAGGACATGTTGGGGCTCTACGATGATGTGCAGCCCAAGTTCGTCAAGCGCTATCTCCAGGGGGCCGATCTGGTTCGGGGCGCTCTGCACAGCTATGGGGATGAAGTGCGTCGAGGGCTATTCCCGGCAGCGGAGCATGGATTCGGGGAGTCGTGATCATGGAGCATTTTTCCGAAGTTTCCGCAGTGCGTCGTTGGGTCGGATCCTGTCGAGACAAAGGGGAGACCATCGGCTTCGTCCCCACCATGGGCGCGTTGCATGACGGCCACCTCGCCCTTGTCGAGACAGCGGCGCAGCGGTGTGATCGAGTGGTGGTCTCCATCTTCGTCAATCCGACACAGTTCGGCCCTGGAGAGGATTTCGAACGCTACCCACGCGATATCGACGGTGACGCCGCTCTTCTCAAGAACGCCGGTTGCCGCGCCCTCTACCAGCCGACGGTGCAGACCATCTACCCCAGCGGCCCCGGAACCATCGTTCAGGTGCCGGAGTCTCTGGAGAACGATCTCTGCGGTGCGTGTCGCCCCGGCCACTTCCGTGGGGTGGCGACGGTGGTAACGATCCTCCTCAATCAGGTAGCACCGGATCTGGCGGTTTTCGGTCAGAAGGATTATCAGCAGTTGACGGTGATTCGTCGTCTGGTCCGGGATCTCCATCTGCCTGTAGAGGTCGTGGGTGTGGAGACTGTTCGGGAGTCTGACGGCTTGGCCATGTCCAGCCGCAACCGTTATCTCGATACTCGGGCACGCCAGCAGGCTGTGGGGCTGTCACGGGCGTTGCAGGCGGCGGCTCTTCTGTGGCAATCCGGGGAGCGGCAGGCGGCTCTTCTGGAAGCAGAGGGGCGGCGCGTTCTCACCGATCACGGTATCGACCGCATCGACTACGTGGAGGTGCGCCACGCCGAGACTCTGGAGAGAGAATCGGTGCTTTCCGATGCCGCTGTCATGGTGATCGCCGCCTATGTGGGTGCCGCTCGACTCATCGATAATCGGGTGCTGTGAATAGGTGTTTATCCGTGGCCGTTCAGGTGTTTATCTTTTACTGGTCGGGTGCAGGGTGCGGGGACCCTGCCGGAGTTTGAGGCAGCGCCTCAAGGTGTTGACGTTTCTTTTGCTGTTGCCGTGGCCATACTTCCTCCTAAAAGGAGGTGCGGAACCATGGGTCTTTTTTTGGCGACGGTGTATGTGTGCTGTTTTAGGTTCGTTTCCAATCGCTCATTACTGTGTGGTATGCACTGTTCTGTGCCTTTGACGTTGCCGTGGCCATACTTCCCCCTAAAAGGAGGTGTGGAACCATGGGTTCCACGGTGTCTTTTTTTGGCGACGGAGGGTGTGTGCTGCTTTAGGTCCGGTGCCTATCACCCA
>JADGBX010000209.1 GCA_015231265.1 Magnetococcales bacterium
GGAGTCCATGGTAGAGGGGCAGGTGAGTGTTGAGGGGGATGTGAGGATGTTGACGCAGCCCTTCTTCGTTCTTGCCACGCAGAATCCGGTGGAGTTTCATGGTACCTATCCGCTGCCGGAGGCGCAGATGGATCGCTTTGCCATGCGCATGTCGCTTGGCTATGTGGAAGCCGATCTGGAAGTGGCGATTCTCGATTCCCAGAATCAGCACCACCCCCTTGAGACTCTCCAGCCGTGCGTGACTCTGGATCAGGTGCGTGCCATGGCCGATGCGATTCACTCGGTGGTGGTCAGCCCGGAGTTGAAGCGCTATATGGTGGAGATCGTCCAGGGGACACGAACGGCCCGGGGTGTGCGATTGGGGGCCAGTCCGCGCGCCTCATTGGCATTGATGCGAACGGTGCAGGCGTTGGCCATGTTCGACGGTCTTGACCATGTGATTCCCGAACTGATCCAGGAGGTGGCTTTGCCGGTAATCGCGCATCGACTCTCTCTGGACCCCCAGGCGGTCTTTTCCGGGCTGACCGCCGAGCAGGTGGTGGAGTCGGTGATGGAGGATCTTCCGGTCCCTTCGTGACCTCTCCAGTCTCGGCTCTTTTAACGCTAATGATGCCATCGAAACACCAGGAGGATTCCGATGCAGCTCCAGGCGGTGTGGATGAGACGGATCGTGCTGCCCGGTTACCGCCGTTTCACCGGAATGGAGTGGCGTGCCCGTCGTCGGTTTACACCGCTGGGCAAGATCCTCATGACCGGATTGCTGTTGGCGGCGGTGTTCGGAGTCGATACCAATCAGACCTATGTCTACCGCTTTTTCTCCCTCTTGCTGGCGATGATTCTTGTCGCCGGGGTGTGGAGTCTGTTCTTTCGCCGCACATTTCGCATGCATAGGAGCCTGCCTCGCTTCTGCACCGCTGGAGAGCCCTTCGACTACACCCTCCGCATCACCAATCCCGGTGAGGCGATTCGCAATCGTGTGACGGTTCTGGATGAGCTGGAGGATCCTCGCCCCGATTTCGCCACCTTCATGCGCACCAGAGAGCCCGGAGAGGCACAGCGCAATCTCTTCGATCGCATGATGCGTTTTCACCGCTATCAGTGGTTGATCCGACGCAATGCCGGGCTGGAACCGGTGGAGCGGACACTGGACGGCATCCCTGCCAACACCACGATCCGTCAGGTGATCACCGCCAAACCGCTCCGCCGCGGGCGTATTCGATTCAGCAAAATCACCCTGGCCAAGCCGGACCCTTTCGGTCTCTATCGGGCGTTGATCTCCCAACCGGCTCCGGAGACCCTTCTGGTTCTGCCCCGACGCTACGCTCTACCGCCTAATCTTCGTCTGGATGGTGGCCGCCGCTACCACTCCGGGGGGGTGTCCATGGCCTCCATGGTGGGGGATGCCGAGGAGTTTGTCTCTCTGCGGGAGTATCGTGAAGGAGATCCACCCAAGAGGCTGCACTGGCCAAGTTGGGCCAAAACCGGCAAACCGGTGGTCAAGGAGTATCAGGAGGAGTACTTCGTTCGGCAGGCTCTGATTCTCGACACCCTGTTTCAAGGCAATCCTCTGGTGTTCGAAGAGGCGGTGGCCGTTGCAGCATCGTTTGCCATCTCCGTGGAGTCGGGAGACTCTCTGCTGGATCTGCTCTTCGTCGGCCCTGGAGAGCATCGTTACACCTATGGTCGGGGGGTTGCGCATGCGGAGCAGATGTTGGAACTTCTGGCCGAGGTGCAACCCACAGCCGAGCATGAATTCGATGATCTTGAAGGGTTGGTCAGTCGCCACCTGACAACCATGAGCGGCTGCATCTTCGTCATGATGGGGTGGGATCGGAAACGGCGAGAATTGGTGGAGAAAGTACGGGTGCACGGCATCCCCGCCACGGTGTTCGTCGTGCTGTCGGAGAGTGTCGATTCCGATGCGCTGCCGGAGCCCGGTCCCATGGCCGACCGGCCCGACAGATTTCGGGTATTGCATCCGGGGCGTGTCGAAGAGGGGTTACTGGGACTATGACCACTTTTCCGACAGGATTGATGGGTTATGTGGTGGTGGGCTGGGGAGGATTGACCGGCCATTTGATGATCGCTCTGCCAATGGCGTTGCTGCTGGAGGGCCCGCGTCTGCTCTCCTGGCGCGCGTCGCCGCTGGACCGTGATACCCATCGTGTCGCCGATTTCAGTACGTTGCTGTTCCTGCTCTTTCTGGCGCAGAGTTTCTTCTCCGAGGAGAAGCTCAACCCGGTTCTTCAGATGTTGCGCATGGTGCCTATCGCGCTCTTTCCCCTGGTGTTGGTGGTGGCGTGGAGCGATCGTCCCACCCTGCCGATCAGTGCGCTGTTTCTCTCCAAAAGAAAGCGGAAAACCGGGACGGATGTTGCCCCGGTCAAGCGTGTCGATCTCTTCTATCCCTTTTCCGGACTCGTTCTGCTCTCCGGCGGTGTGACCCACATGCCCGACGGTTACTTCATGGTGTGGGCCGGAATCGCTCTGGTCTGGATCGCCTGGAGTCGCACGCCGGTAGAGGTGATGGGGCGCAGCAGTTTCGGTAAGCGCTGGGGAGGGAGGATAGCTGCCGCTCTTGCCGTCGCAGTTCTTGCCTATGGGATTCAGGAGGGTTTGGCAACAGCGCGATCGGTGATCGAGAAACACCTGACAGACTGGTTCGTTTCCCTGGTCTTTGAGGATCACAACGCCTCCCGGCAAAAAACCTCCATGGGCGAGGTGGGGGAGCTGAAACTCTCCGGACAGATTCTGTTTCGGGTCAAACAGCGCACTTTTCCCTGGCAGTCGACTCTCCTGCTCAAAGAGGGGAGCTACTCCCTCTTTCTCGGAACCAGTTGGTACGCTGCCAAGGAGAAGTACACCACCGTGCCTACTGATCTGAACAGTGGTGGCTGGCGTCTCCGATCACCCTCATCAACGGTTGAAGGTAAACCTGCCAGATTGCGCCACGTCACCCTCTACACCGATCTCAGCCGTGATCGTGGTCGATTGCCGCTGCCCGATGGAACCGCAACCATCGCACCTCTGCCGGTGGAACATCTGGAACGCAATGGCCTGGATGCGGTGCGCTACCGCTACCCGGAGGGCATCGCTCGGGTGGATCTCCACTATGATGAGTTGCTGGAGGACTCCCTGAGTCCAGTTCCCATGGATCTTCAGGTTCCACCGGAAGAGGAGAAGGTGATTGCACCTATCGTCACTTCTCTGAAGCTGGACTCCAACGCTCCTGAGCAGGCGGTACGAACCATTGGCCGCTATTTTCAGAAGGAGTTTCACTACACGACCGATCTCTCGAAACCGGCTCAGGGATCGCAGCCGGTCTCCAGCTTCCTCCCCTGACACCCTGTAAGGACGACGCACTACAGCCATGACCATTCTTAATCTTGCCTTCGGAATCGTAGCTTTGATTCTCTCAATCGTCTTTATCTTTATTCCATTCTATGGCGGCCATTTCGCCTACATCTCAGCGTTTTTTGCCGCCCTCTCTGGAAAAAGGTGGAGCAGTCTTGGCATCGCTGCACTGATCATCAATCTCATCAACATCTTCCTGCTTTCTCCTTCGTTCATGAATAACGCCATCGTGCGTTATAACAGCGAGGAGTGGAGAGAGCTGGCTATTGCGATTGGTGTCATCGTTATCCAGTTCATCGCAGCATTCATCCTTTATCTCTACCATCGCCACGCTCGTAGGAAGGCAGAACTGGAGATGCTCGATTACGAAGACCAGGAGCATCTGGTATCGGTGATCGAAGAGGTTGATGAATCAGAGGATGGGAAAAAGGCGGACTGGCGGTAAAGCACTCTTAAAAAGAACACAACCCTGTCACAGGTTTAAAGAGTTCATCCCTGACAACGGCACTCTTATTAACGAAGGAGTGGAGGATAGCCGCCTTCAAACCCCTTGGCAGGCCGAGCCTTGACGCCCGCTGCCGGCTTAGACGACTTCCGCTTCTGGATCAGGGGGCGCAGGTTTCGCCAGATGTGCTCGAACATCAGCCGATAACCGGTCTCATTGGGATGCATGCCATCTTCGATTGTGTACTTTTCATTGTTGAAGATGCCATCGATCACATTGGGAATGAAATGAATCGGGTACTGCTGGGCCAGCTCAAGAAGAACGTGATAGTAGGGTTCTCCCGTCATCATCGGCCCCTCTTTCGGAGCCATTCTGAGACCACCGAGGATCACCTCGGTCCCCTGCGCTAGAAACCCCTGAATGATCAACTCCAAGTAGTAACGCATGGTGGAGGGGCCCAGGCGGTGCCGCCAATCGTTGGCACCGAGAATGATGATGACAATATCCGGGTTGTACCCCAACACCCAATCCAACCGCTGATACGCCTTCTCGGTCGTGTCTCCCGGCACGCCCTCGTGGACCACTCGGTAGTTGAGTTTCTGTTCCCGGAGCCGACGCTCCAACAGGCCGGGATAGCTTCGATAACGCCCCACCTTGTATCCGGATGTCAGACTGTCGCCGAAACAGACGATCACCGGCTTGCGTGCCTCGCGCCGTGCCCACGACGTTCCCGCTGCCCAGGGTCCGACCGTCATGCCGACACCCAACACCAGGACCGCACACACTTTGAAGATTCGGCGAATGGAGTCTCTAGTCATCGTCTTCAAGAATTTGAGTTACCACGTGTCACGCTCTATGCTGCCGTTGATGCAAACCAGCGGCAAAATGAGCCTTGATCGAATAATAACAACAGAAACGTTCACAGATTCCATAAGATGGGTGTCCGCAAATGGACAGACAGTTCTCTCCAATCTGCATCTCATACCATTCATAGATGAACAGTTTACTGGATATCCGGCACTTCAACAAATACCATCGTCACCAATTACTCAGTCTGGGAATTCAGTACGGGCTATTTTCTCTCTCAGGGACTGTCCCACCTCCTTGCGTGAGGCACCGGAACCGAAACGAAATCTGTAGTGCTGCATCACCAACGTCTGTAAATCTGTGAGTCCATGGCGACGGGTCCACCGCAGCAGAGGTTCACCTGTTGGCCGCTCATACCCGTTGGCAATCAACGTCTCAACCACCTGGGAGAACGGTGAACGCTCACCATCTTCAACGCCTCTTTCGGAATGCTCGTCTCTTTCTTTGAGACGCCGCCCCCGTCTGCCACGCCGCTGCAATCTCCAGACAAGAACGGCAAAGAGAATACCAGCAGCCAGATAGGCCGTCGTTGCATCACTCTCCTTACCCGCCTCCTCCAGACGCCAGCGATTGAACAGAAAGAGCAGAGTGTTGCCCAGATCAAAGAGCCTCTCTCCCAAGGAGAGTTCCCCATTCTCCATCTCGAACCACCCGGCTGGAGTGGGGTCGAAAAAGAGCCAGCGATCCTTGAGCCACACCTCGGTCCAGGCGTGGCCATGACGGCTGCGAACCACAAACAGCTCTTCATCCTCATCGTACTCCTGAACCGAAAAACCGACCACATAGCGAGCAGGAATCCCTGCCGAACGAAGCATCAATGTTGCCGCTGAGGCAAAGTATTCGCAGTGGTCGCGCTTAGTCTCGGTGAGAAAGCTGGAGACCGGCTGCGATCCCTGAGCCGGTTTCGA
>JADGBX010000020.1 GCA_015231265.1 Magnetococcales bacterium
GTTTGACAGGGAAACTCTCCACACTTTGGCAGGCAAACGCCCGACAGGCGCCACTCCAAGGGCACCGTTCACACTGAGGACGGCTGCGGCGGCAGAGGGTGGCACCCAGATCCATGATCGCCTGGGCGTAATCTCCCGGACGCTGTTCGGGTGTAAGCAGGTCGGCAATCGTCCAGAGAGGCTTTTCATGACGGCTGACACCCATGGGATGGGGCCATGCCAGGAGTCGGGAGAGCACCCGTTTAACGTTGCCGTCAAGAATCGGCAGCCGCTGTTCCCGGCCAATGGCGAGAATTGCATGGGCCGTAGAGGGGCCGACCCCGGGCAGCGCTGTGACCTGGTCCACCTCCTCCGGGAACTCTCCGCCATGTTTTGTCTGAATCAGTCGAGCCGCAGTGTGGAGATGGCGTGCCCGTCGATAGTAGCCCAACCCCTGCCAGAGAGAGAGCACCGCATCCAAGGAGGCGTCGGCCAGTGACGTGACCGTGGGAAAGCGTTCCAGAAACCGCGTGTAGTAGGGGATCACCACCGACACCCCTGTCTGTTGCAGCATGATCTCCGAGATCCAGATGGCATAGAGATCGCTGATGCCGCGCCAGGGAAGGTCACGGCCATGACGGTCGTAATGATCCAACAATTGACGGGCAAGTCGATCAGGATCTGCCTGAAGATCCGGTGTTTCCAGGGGTGTGGGTCGCATGGAGGTTCGTGATGGTTGCTCTGGGTGGTTCCACGGACACGTACTCTTTACCAGCGGCGTGTTCCGGTACCTGTCGAGGGGATTTCGGATTGTGTCGAGGGGGTCCCATGGAGAATGTAACGGAACATTGTCCGTATGTTGAGTCGATCCCGTTTCCAATGTGAGGGAAAGGGTTGAAAGGGGGAGGCATCCATGACCGCGTTGACTGCGGAATCATCCAACATCTGGTGACCGGAGGTCTGGAGAATCTGGATGTGGACCAGCTTTCCCGACGCGTCCAGTGAGAAGCCGATAAGTACCTGTCCTGAGATACCGCGCATTCGCGCCATCTCCGGATAGCCCCAGTGGGTTTTAACCTGTCTGCGCATGGCATTGAAATAGGGTGCGAACTCGCTCCGCTTCGTGTTCAGGGGGATATAGGTGTTTTTGTCGGCAAGGGCGTTAAAACGCTGGGCACGCCGCAGCTGCTGATCAAAACGGGTCAGATCACCGATGGAGGGTGAAAGATCAAGAGGAGGACGGATCGTGGGCTCCGGTTTCGGCTCCGGTTTCGGCTCCGACTCGTCCACATCGCCGAAATCCAGCTCCATCTTCTTCTGCTGTGGAGGAGGCTGTTGCACCTTCTCCGGTTTCTCTTCCACTTTGGGTGGTTGAGGAGTTGGTGGTGTAACCGTTTCCGGTGGCGCAACTGCCACACTCTTTTCAGCCTCCAGAACAGGAGGTTTTTCGGCCTTGCGTTGCAGAGGTTTCGGCTTGGGTTTCGGCGCAGGGGGCTGCGCGGCCTCCGGTTTCGGCTCGGGTGTCGTCTTCTTTTCAGGAGCTGGCGGCGGCGGTTTCGGTGCCGTCTCCTGAGGTTGAGGGGGTGCAGGGGGGGTAGGGGGAGTAGGCGGCGCAATTACCGGTGGCAGAGGTGCCGGTGCCAGTTCTTCGGTGTTCGGCAGTGGTGAAGTGGCGTCCTGGGGCGTTTCACTCTTTTCGATACCGCTTGCCGTGCGGTTGGCATTGGCCAGAGCATCCGCACTCTCCGGTGGTGGCTGTTCTTCCTCTGGTTCCGGCACCTCCGGGGCCATGTACTGCACCTTGATGGGCGTAATCCGTTGTTGTGGAGGATCGGGGGCAAGACGCAGTTCGACCCGTGTCAACATCAACGCATGCAGAAGGATGGCGACGGCCATCGTCCACAACAGTGCGTGATCGGACTCTCCCCAGGCGGCTCTCACGGTTGTCTGGCTCCCGGATTACGGCACGTTCCGGCCTTGGATAGTGGTGTGTGGTTCGAGTAGTGGGACGAACCGAAGGATTCGTCTTCGGGACTGTGATACCACGTCAGACGTTCAAGAACCAGTGCCGAGAGGTAGCCGTTGCCGATCCCGGTGATCCAGGCACCGATCAGAAAGAGGGGAAGAATGGATAGAAGAGCCGGATGTCCGACGATGACGTAAGCCGCGACGACAACCTGAGCACTCATGTGGGCCAGGGAAGCGGCCAGGGAGATGCCTACCACACCGAACCGAATCGGCACCCGGACCATGAACGCCATGGCTGACAGGGCGGCCAGCGAGCCGGAGAGACTGAGGAGAAAGGTGGGTGTGAGAAAGGTGCCCAGAGTGAGGGAGCCGATGGTGATCCGGATCAGAGTGACACCGACGGCGGCGCCGAGATCCCACTGCAACAGGGCGATCAGAGCGAAAACATTGGCCAGTCCCGGTTTGAACCAGGGGCCGAGACCCGGAAGGGTGCTCTCGAAGAGGTGCGTGACGGTGGCTGCAGCCGCCAGATAGGTGATCCAGAGGGCGCGTCGTCTCTCCTGCCGGGGGGGGTAGTGGGTGTGCCTGGGCACAACGTCTCTCTTCTGTTGCCGAGTGCAACATGGTGTTCGTGATGACCGTTACCGGGCGACGGCATCGTATGTTGGTGTCGACGGTGCGCCACCGCTGATCCGGATCATGATACCGCACGGAACGCAGGCGGCGATCTCACCAGTGGCGGAGATCCACCCGGTGCGTGTGCCGATCATTCTGGCACTTTCAAACTCGCGCAGTCGGGCAGCGCCGTCACGGATCTCTATCTCCACCGGTCCAAGCCGACCGGGGAGGCTGCGTTTTGCCGGTTGGTCCAGAGGGAGTGCTTCGATGCGCTGCGCATTACGGAAGATCACGACCTCCTCTCCCGGTTCCGAACCGGTGAACCAGAGAGATGCGAGGATGATCATTGCCGAAAAGACGATCCAGAGCCGATCGGCAACTGTGCTCCTTGAAATCAGGAAAGCAAGGAGTGTTCCGGACGAGGTGGTCATGGTCGGAGCGTGGCGATAAAACCGGCCGTACGGTGCAGTGAACCGTCGCTGCGCACCAAGAGCAGTTCGACATCCGGGAAGTCGGGCAGCAGGGTGAGACTTCTCTTCTCACCCAGAACGAAAAATGCGGTGGAGAGGGCATCCGCCGTCATGGCATCTGGAGCCTGGACCGAGACCGAGATCAGTCCGGAGTCGGAGGGGGTGCCGGTTTCGGGGTCGAGTATGTGGTGATAACGGCGGTCGTTATGAACGAAAGCGCGCTCATAGTCGCCGGAGGTGACCATGGCCAGATCTGAACGGATCTCCGAAACGGCGATCACCTCACCATCCCGACGTGGATGTTGAATGCCGATACGCCATGGAGCCTCCCCTTTGGAACCGAGTATGCGCAGATCACCACCGGCATTGACCAGAGCGTCGGTGATGCCTGCCTGTTGCAGAACGGTAATCGCCCGATCGATGGCATACCCTTTGGCGATGGCACCCAGATCCAGATTGGCTCCACCGGTTCCGACACTCATGGCAGGGGGATTCTGATTGATGAGCCGATTGCGCTTGCGTTTCTTTTGCGTTTTCAAGACGGAGGCAAGCTGTTGCGGATCAGGAGGGGTCGTGGCCGGTTGATCACCGGAGAAGTTCCAGAGCCGGATCAGGGCGCGCAGTTCAGGGTCGAACGCACCGGCGGTTATTTGGTGAATCTCCACGCCTCTGCGTATGACCAGGGCCAGTTCCGGATCGAGTGCAATGGTGCTGTTCTCTTCTGCCCGATTGAGCGTGGAGAGGAGGCTTTGCGGGTGGTGACTGCTCATCAATCGGTCGATGCGTTGCATCTCTCGAAAGGCATCGGCCACACCCTGTCGTTCCTGAGCTTCGGGGACGTTCCAGGTAGTGATGGTGACCAGGGTTCCCATCACCAGACGGGTGGTGGTGTGCGGTGTCTGCGGTTGTGAGCAGCCAGGAAGTATGGTGAAGATGATCAGGAAAGTCAGAAGAGGGTGCAGGCGCGGTTTCATGGTCGTTGATGGTTGCTGCATCACACTCCACTCCCCAAAGTGGCATAACAGAGCCCCAGCAGCAGGGTGAGCAGTTCGATCACTTCACAGGCGGCTCCCAGAGTATCGCCGGTGATGCCGCCCAGACGTTGGCGAAAGCTGTTGGCCAGGAGCGGGACACCAAAAAAAAGTGCCGTCAACACGGCAGCGGGAACGATCCAGGGTGTGATGAGTGATTCCGGGGTCAGAGCCGTCCAAGCAAGCATAGCCACCAAGAGCAGGGAGAGTGACCACCAGGCGGCTTCCGAGGAGAGCTGCTCACAGGCGCTGCTGCCCATGCCGCCGGGTCGGACATAGGGGAGAGTGATCATCAGCAGAGTCATGGCGCTTCGTCCGGCGACAGCGGCGGCGATGATGAGCGAGAGCGTCGGGAGGTGCGGGGAGTCGGCTGTGATCACTGCCTGCAACAGGGAGAATTTCAGCAGAAGCAGCAGAACCACCGCCACCACCGCATGGGGACCACTGCGGGGATCCTTGAGGATCTCCAGGGTGCGTTTTCGGCTGCCCATGCCGCCGGTCCAGGCGTCGGCGCAGTCAGCAAGCCCGTCCAAATGGAGTCCGCCGCTGATCCAGACCCACAGTGAGAGCGTCACGGCTGCAACCACCGCTGGTGAGAGGGTAGAAAAGAGCGTCTCGAACAACAGGATCGACAGGACGGGAAAGAGGCCGACGAGAAGACCGATCCAGGGGTAGTAGAGGGGTGTCCGACCAAGCACCTCCGGAGTCGGGCGGGGCGGGGTCGGAACAGAGAGGCGCGTCAGTAGAGTGATCGCAAGGCCGCACGCCTGTCGATGGGTTGCCAGGATGCTGCTCATGGCTGGATCGGGATCTCCGAATCGGTTGGTGCGACAGGGGGGCTTTTCAATGGTAGCGGTAACCCTGCTGCCACGAGTGTAACTGCATCGACCCTGCGGGCGACCTCCTGATTGAGCATGCCGGCCTGATCGAGAAAACCGCGCACCTCCGGCGCCATGGGCATCACACCAAGCCCCACTTCATTGGCAACCAGAATGATGCGTCCCGGTAGCGTGGCGATAGCCTCCAGAAGGTGTTCTCGTTCGCGAATGAAGCGTTCCTGGTCGTCGGTGTCGTAGCTGATATTAGTCAGCCAGAGGGTGAGACACTCTACCAAGAGGCAGTTCTCCTCGGACGCATGGCGAACCAGGGTATCGGCCAGATAAAGCGGCTCCTCGATCACCGTCCAGTGGTCGGGACGGAGACGCCGGTGACGGGCAATGCGCTCTTGCATACTGCTGTCTTGGCGACTATTCCGGGCTGTGGCGATATAGTGCACCCGACCACCGGAACGCTCCGCCTGAAGCTGGGCATAGCCGCTTTTCCCGGAACGCACGCCTCCCAAAACCAGTTCACTCCCCTGAATCACGGCGTCTGTTCCATCGCTCATAACCGTTTCCACCGGGCATGGAGAGCGGTGCCGGATAAGCTCATTTCGGTCGTCGAAGCATGGTGTTCTTGATGCCCAGTCTATTCGCGATCTCTTCCTGGGCGGTCAGCATCTCCTGTTCTGTCTCGAAGGGTCCGGCATTAGCGCAGGTGAGTCCGGAGCGCAGGACACGGGCGAAGGCGTTCATGCCGATGGTGGTGAGCTTTGCAATGGTCTTATCGCTGTTGGCTCGCTGTCCGAAGCAGCCGATGCGGATGAAGTAGCGACCGATTCCGGGGTGTTGGCCAAGATTCCTCTTCGCAACGGGTTTCTCGACACTGCTTTGAGTTGGCGGTGTGGTGGTGGTCAAAGGGCGTGCGACTGTCTGTACGGCTGATGGATTCTGCTCAACAGAAGGCGCTGCTACCTGTTGTTGTGCTGTCGGAGAGGGTGTCGCCGATGTTGTGGGACGCTGGACAACCGGTTTCAGACGGCTGGTGCGAGAGGGCTGTTCAGCAATCACAGACGGTGTGGAAGCGCTGGAGGGTGCTGCGGCTTCCCCTTTCGAACCTGTTGCAGCAGCGACTTCCTCTTTCGGACCTGTTGCAGCGGTGGAGGTCGGTTCGGGCTCTGTTTCAGCAACAACCTGCTGGGTCGGTGGAGGTAGCTCGGCAACCTTTCCCCCACTCTTTTTCAGCCACTGGGCTACCTGACGGGTTTCGGGGTGGCCGGCACCCTGTTTGGCTGTCAGGAGGGTGTGTGCTTTGCGAAACAGGGGAAGAGCTTTATCTTTGGAATTGCCATCAAGATAGATGCGTCCAATCCGAATGAGACGGGGAATCAACTCTTCGCTGTCGCGACCGTGCACCTTTTCATCAATGGCAAGTGCCCGGTTGAAGAAGGGCTCCGCCTCGATGTTTCGGCCCTGATCCCAGTACATTCTGCCCAGGCTGTTGAGTACATAGGCCATCTTAGAGTGGTTCTTGCCGAACCCCTTTTCCGTCACGGAGAGCGCCTGCCAGAAGTAGTACTCCGATTTTCCGATCTCCTCCTCCATCAGATGCAGCGTGGCCATGTTCATCAGCGAGTCGACGACGCGATCATAGGTTGTGGCCAGCTCCGTGTTGCGGATGGCAAGTACTTGCTGAAAATAGCCCTCAGCTTGTCGGAACTGCTTGAGACGCGTATAGGTGGTGCCGAGATTGTCCAGATACTTCACCAATCTGGGATCCTCGGGACCATAGCTTTTGCGGCGAATCTCCAGGGTACGTAACAGGAGCGGTTCGGCACTGGCGTGGTCGTTGCGCGACAGGTGAAAGGCGGAGATCGCTTCCAGGGCATTGCCGGTGAGGGGGTGGTCCGCACCGTAGTGATGTTCGATAATCTCACGGGAGCGGGTAAGCAGCGGCAGCACCTCATCGAGTTTGCCGAGTCGGAAGCGGATCTTGGAGAGCACGCCCAGCGCTTCGGCAACATTGGGGTGGTCCGAGCCATGACTCTTCTCCACCTCGTCCAGTGCGGTCTCAGCAAGAGTTGCGGCGCGCTCAAAACGGGACTGTTCGAAGAGGGTGTTGATCTCACGCAGGCGGGAGGGCCAGGTGGGTGGCTCTTCTGCCCGTACGGGCAGAGGCAGAAGCAGAGAAACGATCAACAGGAGTAGCGCCAAGTGAGAAAAGCCGGGTTTCCACAAGGATAGCGGCGAAGAGGAAGTGATCCGTAACTGCATGGTATTCTCTCCTGTGCTCCGACCAGTGGAGCAGGATGGTCAAAGTCCGTTTTTACGATACAGATCATGGGCAACGGGGTGCTATGTCCGTACAATAGCCATTCTGATTCGCCCCAGGGAGGGCATGATGATCGACGGAGCGTCGGCCGTCCCGAGGGGAGACAAGACATCAGCATTATGCCGGAGCGATGAAAAATCAAGGTCCGGGGGTGAATCGTCGTGTCACGGCTCCTTCATGAATCTGTTGGTGGGAGGGGGTGGATGTGTGTTTCCGCTTGTATATTGAGCAGAGAAGCGCACAATTGATGTGTTGTCCAGACTGGTTGGTTGGGGGGGCGTCCTGCCGCAGAAGTTCCGTGCGGATATGTGGCGCATGACCGGATAAATCTCTTCAAGGGTAAAGGAATAACACACATGGTGATGCGATGGGTGGTAATCGCGTTTCTCTGTACATTGTCTGTTTCCGTTACACCTTCCGAGCTTCGGGCAGATGGCCGATTTCATCTGATCTTTCATGCCCCCGATCATCCTGGTGAAGAGGTTCTTCGAAAAGAGGTCATCGCCAGTGGTCGGTTTCAGGAGGTGGTTGCTCTTCTCAACAGTACCTTTCTTCTCAAAGAGAGTGTCACCATACGGTTCGGTACCAACGATGGAGATGGCCCTTCCTACGATCCTGAGAATAAGACCATTATCATGCCCTACGGGTTTATCGGTGAGACCCGAGACGTTCTGAAGCGGTTGGCCGATTCCGAGGAGACGGCACAACTGATGGCCATGACGTTGGACAGTCTTGAGTTCACCCTCTACCACGAGTTGGGCCACGCGCTCATCGATCTCTTCGATCTGCCGGTGATCGGCATGGAGGAGGATGCGGTGGATGGTTTGGCGACGGTGCTTGCGATAGAGACCTTCGAGCATGGTGGTGAAATTGCCCTAGCGGCGGCGGATCAGTTCATCCTGACCGCTGAAGCCGAAGAGTTGGTTCTGGAGGATATCCAGGGTGTGCACTCTCTGGATGAGCGGCGCTATTTCAATATTCTCTGCTGGGTTTACGGCAGTGATGTGAAATACTATGCCGGTCTGCCTGAAGATTCCGAGTTGGGACCGGAACGGGCGGAGGGGTGTGAGGAGGAGTATGCACTGCTGGCGGACTCTTGGTTTCGGTTGTTGAAACCGCATATGACTCCGGAATCCCTGGAGGATCGTGGCGATCAACAGAGTCCTGCCGGTGGGTGATTGTGGTTATCATGGCGTCTGCACTATACTTCCCTCCTGTCGAATCGAGTGTTTAAAAACGTCTCTGCGGAAGGAATCATGAAACCTCTGCTTGATTTTCTGCCGGTTTTCCTCTTTTTTATCGTCTACAAACTCTCCGATATCTACACCGCTACAGCGGTTCTGATGGCCTCCATGGCGCTTACGGTCGGGTTCCACTGGTGGCGCCATCGGACGGTGGAGAAGGTGCATCTGGCCTCTCTGGCCCTGTTGCTGGTGTTCGGCGGTGCGACGTTGCTGTTTCGCGATCCCGATTTTATCAAGTGGAAACCCACGGTTCTCAATTGGGGTTTTGCCTGTCTCTTCCTCGGAGCCCGCTGGTACAAGGGAGGGCAGCCGCTTCTCCATCGCATGTTGGAGAGTCGCATGGAGCTTCCGGATCATGTCTGGAAACGGCTGGACAGCTCCTGGATCGTCTTTTTTCTGCTGAGTGGTCTGCTCAACATCGTCGTCGCCTACAGCTTTGATGAAGACACCTGGGTCAATTTCAAACTGTTCGGTCTGATGGGTTTGACGTTGCTTTTCGTGTTCGGGCAGGCGTTCTACATGTCCCGTTACATGGAAGAGGAGACGGAGGAACCTGCCGCGCCTTACATGGAAGAGGAGACGGAGGAACCTGCCGCGCCCGTCGAGGAGAAGGTGCCACCCGACTCCTCAGGGGAAACTTCCGACAAGGCATGACGCAGATGATGCAGACAACCCGCACGATGGGGGTGTTCGTGGTGCTGTTTGCAGCTCTCCTGTTACCTTGCCAAGTCTGGTCGGAGGAGGTCTCGGAGCAGACCTGGGCGCGCTTGAAGCAGGAGATCGTCACTCTGTTCAAAGCGCAGAACTACGAGGGGGCACGGCAGAGTGCAGAGCAGATGCTGACCCTTGCCCGTCGCCAGTTCGGACGCTGGGATCTCCACCGAGCCGAAGCGCTGGAGATGGTGGCCATGGTCCATCTGGCTCAGGAGAGGGTTCAACAGGGTATCGAGCACTATCAACAGGGGCTTGCCATTCGCGAAAAGCTCTCCAAGCGTAATGATCCGGTTCTAGGAGTGGCCCGGGCACGTCTGATTCAGGTGGCCGTTCGAGCGGGTGTCTATGGGTTGGCGGAGACGATTCTCGTCCGGATTCACCGAGAGAGTCGGGACCATCTTGGCGAGGATCACCCCCGCAGTGCCAATGCCCGTTTCAATCTGGCGCAACTGCTGGTCACCTCCCGCCAGGGGCGAGAGCTGGACGCGGAACCTCTGCTCCGGAGTGCCCTGCCGATTCTGGATAAAAGTCTGGGTGTGGACCATCCCAGGGTTGCCAGAGGGTGGCACCTTCTCGGCTTGATCCAACGCCGTACCGGTCGCAATGATCAGGCATTGATCGCCTTTCAAGAGGCCCGCTCTCGATTGAAGAAACGGTTTGGTGAACGTCACCCCATGGTGTCCGGGATTCATCTGGAGCTGGGGCGTCTTGAGAGTGCCGAAGGGCGCTATCAGGCTGCTGAAAAACGGCTGCTGGCAGTGTATGACGCCTTCGAAGAGCAGCTTGGAGATGACCATCCCCAGATTGCAGATACTCAGGAGGTGTTGGCCGAGGTGTATCAAGGGCTTGGCCGCTTTGAGGAGGCGGAGTTGCGGTTGCGAAAGGCACTGGAAATTCGACAGGAGGCGTTCAAGACACCACGCATCGAACGGATATCCACCCTGGAGAAACTGGCCGCTCTGCGACAGCGCCTCGGAGATTCCAAAGAGGCGGAAACGCTCTATCGGCAGGCTCTGACCACGGCGGAACAGATGTTGGGGGAGCACCATCTGCGGGTGGCAGCCTTGCTCCAGACGCTGGCGGATCGGGTGTGGCAGCGAGGGGAGCGTGCGGAAGCGGACCGGCTCTACAGGCGCAGTCTAGAGGTTCTGGAACGGCTTTGGGGAGGAGATTCTATTGAGCTTGCCCATCGCCTCAATGCGCTGGCCGTGCGTTACCATCGGGCATTGTGGGTGGATCAGTCGCGGCCTCTGTTCGATCGGGCCGTGGCCATCGTCGTCAAACGCTTCGGTCGGGAGGATGCTCACGTCAAACAGATCGTCGATAGCGTTACCCATCTGACCGGACGACAACCGTCGCTTCCCTCTGTTACCACCGTTGCCAAGCAGAGAGATGACGTTTCAGCCACCGCTGAAAAGGGGCAACGTGTGGCCGTGGCGCCCCCCGCCGAGCGTCACTCTGTCGAGCATCGGCCTGAACCGGTTGCCAAAGAGGTAGAGGGCGCATCTGTCACAGTCGTTCCAGCAGGCGATGCCCGCACATCTCCGCCTGAATCGACACCAGCGCCTGAATCGACACCAGCACCTGAATCGACACCAGCATCTGAACCGACACTTGCGCCTTTAGTAACGGCTGGGATATTGACGGACGGTTTCGCACGACCACGGTCAACACCGATCACCACGGCGATGGCGGCCAGTCGGAAGAACGAACCAGATGAAGGTGTACAAGAGGAACAGATCGAGTGGAGGCGTTTCGACACCCGCCTGCCACTGGAACTTGGCGATACACCCTCTTCACCTTCGTCATTCACGGCGATACCTGCGCCTCCGGAACTGCCAGCCATGCCCGTTCCGGCAGCGATACCTGTACCTCTTCCACTCCCTCTCGCCAGACCCGTTGATGAAACGTTGGGAACAAAACCGTTGCAGAGGCTCTCAGAAGAGAAGAGAGTAGAGACCGAACCATACGTCGAGAAGAACGAAAATACTGACGAAAACAGTACTCAGGTGCATCGCTGGACACCGCCGTTGCGCGCTCTGCTGGAAGCAGCGAAAACGGTACATCGACGTGGGTTGTTCATTCCCATGGCATGCCATTTCAAGAGTATCTTTGCTCTTGATTTTCATCGCCGTGCGGTGGAGAAGGGTTTGCCCACCTATGTGCGTGAGATCAGCCATCGGCAACGTCCTATGGTGTGTCTCTATGCCGGGCCGTTCAAAAGCCGCCGTGAAGCTGCCTCTGCCGGTGGGGCCGTGCAGGAAGTGACCGGTCTCGGGACAATTGCCATCCGCCGTTACAGCAGTGGAGTCGGTATCAATCCTCCCTAGAGAGGTGTGTTTTGGTGGAAATGGAATTCAGGGCAGTTAATGGAGAGTGGACGCATGTGGATGAAGAGACCCTATTCAATCAATCGACTGTCGAGCCTTCTGGCGAGTCTCTTCCTGTTGACCATGGCGCTACCCGGCACTGGACACACGGGTGCTTTCGAAGATGCGCGCGATGCCTACGAAGTGCGGAACTATGCACAAGCGAGGAAGCTGTTTCGGGATCTGGCGGAGCAGAACCATCCGGAATCCCAGAACTATCTGGGCATCATGTACAAGAGTGGTCGCGGCGTGCCCCGCAACTATCGTCAGGCGGCCTATTGGTATGGCCGGGCAGCTAAGAACGGTTATGGCCGTGCGCAGAGTAACCTGGCCAATATGTATTTCAGAGGTCAGGGCGTCCCCCGTGATGGTGCCAAGGCGGCCTACTGGTATCGTCGTGCCGCCATCTCCGGCGAGGCCAGCGCCCAGCGCATGACGGCCCAGTTCTATGAAAAAGGGGTCGCAGGTGTTGAGAAGAATCCTGAACTTGCGGCCAAATGGTACGCCAAGGCCGGGAAGCAGTGGGACAAGGTATCTCAACGGAAGCTGGGGCAGATGTTTCGGGAGGGGCGGGGTGTGCCCAAAGATGACAAAAAAGCCTTTCTCTGGCTGAAACGGGCAGCAGGACAGGGGGACACCATTGCCCAGAGTAATCTAGGTGGGATGTATAAGAGTGGAGACGGTGTCGCCAAAGATGTGAAGAAAGCGGTCAAATGGTACAGAGCCGCTGCCAACTCCGGAGAGCGGGTGGCTCAGAACAATCTGGCAGTGATGTATCAGACCGGTAACGGCATCCGTCGTGACATGGAGCAGGCGATTTACTGGTATCGTCAATCAGCGGGGCGCGGTTATCGCACTGCCCAGAAGAATATGGCCTATCTCTACCGCAACGGCCTCGGTGTGCCGCGAGATTTCGGTATGGCCGACTACTGGTATCAACGCTCCGTTGCTCCTAGTGAGAGCCGTGGTCTGCCCGATCTCTCGTCGGTCGGTTTTGGAAGTAGTGAATCCCAAGACGGAGCAGCCACACAGAGCCCAGAGTGGTGGCAACAACTCTCCAATCAGTGAAATCGGCCTTGATGCGTAGTCCGTAGTGCACCATGGCGATCACAAGCGCTGGATGGATCAGGCGCTGGTGGAGTCGCTTCCAGTTGCGTATTCCCGTCCAACGGCGGAATCGAGCTGAAGAGGTGAGCGCCATCACCAGCAGCAGGGAAAAAGCGAGCATGCCGCCCGTGATGTAGGGGCGTTTGACGATGTCGGTGGCAATGGCGTCCAGATCGAAGAACTGGTCAAGTCCCACGTAGGCGCTCAGGTGGAGCAGTGCATACCAGAAGGCGGCAAGACCGACCACTCTGCGTAGCGCCAACACCCCTTTCCAGCGCGTTATCCAAGCCAGAGGTGTCAGGGCGATGGTGACCACCAGCAGCCACAGTGCCCACTGCCCTGTTTCGTGAATCACCGCTTCTATGGGGTTGGCACCCAACCATCCCAGTACGGCGGCCACGATTATCGCTACGACGGGAAGAGTCAACGCAATCTGCACCACCCGTGGCAGCCAGGGGCGGTGCAGTGTTGCCTGACGCGTCTCAGGAATGGTCCGTCTCCAGACGATCCACCAGCTCTCTGGCCAGACCGATATAGGAGCCAGGGGTCATCTCCAGCAGGGACGCTTTGGCCTCCTCCGGAATCTCCAACCCCTGGACGAATTCCTGCAGACGCTCTCGGGTGATGCCTTGGCCGCGGGTGAGATCCTTGAGTTTTTCATAGGGTTTCTCGATACCGTAGCGGCGCATGACCGTCTGAATCGGTTCGGCCAGCACCTCCCAGGTGGCATCCAGATCAGCAGCCAGCCGGACGGGGTCGGCTTCCAGCTTGCCGATGCCCTTCAGAGTCGATGCGCAAGCGATGCAGACATACCCGAATCCCACACCCATGTTGCGCAGAACCGTGGAGTCGGTGAGATCACGTTGAAAACGTGACACCGGCAGCTTGCTGGAGAGGTGTCCCAAGACCGCATTGGCCAGTCCGAGATTGCCCTCGGCGTTCTCGAAGTCGATGGGGTTGACCTTATGGGGCATGGTGGAGGAGCCCACCTCTCCGGCTTTGGTCCTCTGTTTGAAATAGCCGATGGAGATGTATCCCCAGACGTCGCGGCAGAAGTCCAGAAGGATGGTATTGAAACGGGCCGAGGCATCAAACAGCTCCGCCATGCCGTCGTGGGGTTCGATCTGAATGGTGAAGGGTTGCCAGGAGAGCCCCAGTCCGGTCACGAACTGTTCCGCCAGAGCAGGCCAGTCAACCTCGGGATAGGCGGAGACGTGGGCGTTGAAGTTGCCCACAGCACCGTTGATCTTGCCGGGGATGGCCGTTTTCGCAACGCAGTCTCTCTGTTTTGCCAGACGCCAAGCGACGTTGGCCATCTCCTTGCCCAGAGTGGTGGGCGAGGCGGGTTGACCATGGGTGCGGGAGAGCATGGGCAGGTCACGGTGCTCCCTGGCCAGCGCGGCGATCGCTTCGATGACACTGTTCATGGCAGGGAGAAGAACCGTATCCCGTGCCTCCTTCAACATCAGGCCGTGGGCCAGATTGTTGATATCCTCCGAGGTGCAGGCGAAGTGGATGAACTCACCGATACTCTCCAACGGGGTGTCGGTGATCTTCTCCTTGAGCATGTACTCCACCGCCTTCACATCGTGATTGGTGGTGCGCTCGATCTCTTTGACCCGCTCAGCATCACTGATGGAGAAACCGTGGGCGATGGTGTTGAGTAGCCGCTCGTTTTCCGTCGTCAGGGCGGGAACCTCGGGGATGCCCGGCTCCTTGGCCAGCGCTTGCAGCCAGTGGATCTCCACCAGTGTGCGGAATCGAATCAGACCATACTCCGAAAAGATCGGTCTGAGATCGACCGTTTTTGAACCGTAGCGTCCATCCAATGGGGAAACGGCAGTAAGAGCGGTGAGTTCCATACGTCAATCATCCTGAATCATACCCTGAACAGCGCTGTTCAGTTGGTGTCTTGGTGAAAAAAAACGTTGTGCTTCGATTATGTTAGAAGAAGCTGCAACGGAGTGTCACGGGGTCGGGTGCCGACTGAATATCTCGATGATGTGGGGTGTAAAGGTTACGATGACGATCAGAACCGAGACAACCATGAATCCCACCATCACCCGGGTGAAAAACTCCGTCATATCGATCTTCTCCTGCATGGTGCGGGTGATCTTCACCGCATCATGACTGAGATAGATGTTCTCGATGGCTGTCTGCATGTGGCGGGCGATCTTTTCGAGCAGAAGCCGGTCCTCCTCATCGAAAGGCTGGCCGTCGAGCTTGTTGACGATCTGAATCGCTCCGGAGACGTGTTTGCCCGACAGACTGCGGATCGGCACGCAGAGGACGTTCTGCATCACCACATCGGAGCCGGGTGCCACCATCTGCATTGCGTTGGTACGGTTGGCGATATCGTTATCGATGCGGACATTGCCGTCGTTCAGAACCTCTCCCACCAGACACCCTTTGCTGGGCAGCTCCACGCGGCGTTCTGAGCTGTCTGTTCCGCACTGTAGCCAGGTCTGTTTCGAGGTGGCATCGTGAACGAAGATACTACACCGTTCCGCCTGCATGGTTCGTGGCAGAATATCGACGAAGAACTGCAACATCTCCTTGTTGCCATCCACATTCCATGCCCGTTCGATCATCCGCTGTTTGAGGCGGATCTTGTCGAATTTGCGTCGGATCTCCTGGTTTTTTCCCAGTATCATGGTTGAACCACCAAATCGTGTCGGTCTGTCGCGTGAGAAAAGGGTAGCCGGATCTTCAGCTACCGGAACCTCCGGAAGAGGACTCAGCCGCAAGTTCGTTGAGACTGATGCCCATGAGTCTGGCGTAGAGCAGACCCGGAAACATGAATGTAAATTGATAGCGCCCAAGGGTGAGCGTATCCCCTTCATTGAGGAGAATCGGCTGCCGCCCCGAGAGTTTCGTACCATTGACGGCCGAACCATTCGTGGAGCCCAGATCAATGATCGTATAGCCTTCGGCGTTGATGCGGATCTCAGCGTGGTGTTTGGAGATGGTGTAGTCAGGCATCACCATATCGTTGTCACTGCTGCGACCGATAACCAGTTGATCGGATGTGCCACGCCGTTTGTTCTTGATGAGCGGGTAGATGGCCCGTTCCAAGGCGTCTTTGGCAAAGTGATCCGGTTGTGTGTCCTTGGCTTGGAACAGTTTCGTCATCTGCTCGCCGGATACCGTCTCGACACCGCCGACAAAAAGGGCGGAGCCAGCGAGAACCGGGCGCTGAACAAGAGAGGTGAAAAGCCGACGGTTGGACTTGGCTTGTTGTTCCAAAAGCTCATAATCCAGGCGGCCTGCCGTGTTGATCAGGTCATTGATTTCCGTTGTTTTTTCGGATTGTTTCTGTCTCTTTTTTCCGGAACCGAACAGAAAGCGGCCAATGCCTGAGGCCATGATCCCTTCTCCCTCTTGTCGGCAGATCCTGATTTGAACATGGCTGGATGCACGTCTTATGCGCGTGCCATCTCTCCATGATTGCCATTTCTTATATAGGGCTAATTGAAGACACGCCCTAGTCTATCATGGCTTTCAGGCAGGAGGAATCCAGGATGTACGAAATACGCAGGAGAGACGAATATTGGGTATTGGAAAGGGGGGGAGAATGAAAACGGTCGGTTCAGAACAGACGGTAGTGTGCGTGCACATGGCGTGGAGAGCCACATCCTGTGCACGCACGCAACAGCACTCAGACCTGAACCATGTCGATGGCGACATAAGCCGCCAGAACCAGAATGGTGACGAAACAGATGGTCCAGATGAATCCAACGATGAAGAATGTCATCATGTTGCCGTGCTTGAAGTCGCGTTCCCAATTTTCGCGCTTCTGAACGCCGAACATAGCGGCACTGACACTCCAGAATACCTGCCAGAGCGACAGGGGGTTATCGATGGGCTCTCTGGGGCCGAACATTTTCGATTCGTTCATGGTCTTCCGTCTCCTTGAGCATTTATGAAAAGTAGGGTGGGGATGTGGTGTTTACCGTCGTCAATAAAGGCTGCTTCCATTCGGGTCGTCATGTCCCGTATATTTTTGAATAACATTTTCTTGGATGGTTGAAACGGTTTCTGGTTCCCAAATAAACACTTTTTTTTGTCATGCCACGTCGTGTGTCTCATGGTATCTCAAAAGAAGCGCTTTCATGCAGGGTGGTTTCGGCGTTAAAATGGTCGATGCAAGTGGAGGTGGTTCCTGGTGGAACAGGGTGGAGCGCCTGTGGCGTTCCTGACACAACAGGCCGGACAGTAGAGGTGTGCGTGTGATCAAGAAAGTCTCCGTCAATCAATTAAAGCCAGGCATGTTCATTCACGATTTCAATGCGGCGTGGATGGATGAGAACCCCTTTCCCCGTCAGATGATGCTCTCCAAGGATGAAGAGGTGCAGTTCATTGTCAAGCAGGGGGTCAAGGAGGTGTACATCGATACGCGGCGCGGCTCTGATGGGGAGGGGGCGGGTCAGGCGGATGTGCAGGCGGAGCTGGCGGCACAGTTGCAGGAACTGGGTGTCGGAGATGGTGAAGCACCGGGAGAGAGACCCGTCAGGCGCAAGTTGGACTCCATCAAGAGCGCCCCGCTTGAAGAGGAGCTGGCCAAAGCGGCCGAAGCGAAACAGCAGGCCCGAACGCTGGTGGGCAATGTGTTGGAGGATGCCCGTCTGGGCAAGCAGGTGGCGGTAGGGCCGGTCAAGGATGCAGTGGCGGGGATCATGGATTCCATGTTCCGCAATGAGGATGCCATGCTCTCCCTGAGTCAGCTCAAGCAGCGGGATGAGTACACCTTTCTCCACTCGGTGAACGTGGGAGTGTTTCTGATGTCGTTCTCCCGCGCCATGGGAGACGATGAGGAGACGATCATCGACGTGGGAACCGGCGCCATGCTGCACGACATCGGCAAGATGCGCACACCGCCGGAGGTGTTGAACAAACCGGGCCGTCTCACTGATGACGAGTTTCAGATCATGCGTGATCACGTGGTGCACAGCTACGATATTCTCTCCCAGTCTCCGGGTATCTCCGAGTCGGCACTGCATGTGGCGGGGCAGCACCATGAGCGCTATGACGGCACCGGCTATCCCGATGGTCTGAAGGGAGAGGAGATTGGCAAGTACGGTCAGATGGCCGCCATCGTCGATGTCTACGACGCGATCACCTCCGACCGTTGCTATCACAAAGGGATGTCCCCCCACGTGGCGTTGCAGAAGATGATGGATTGGAGCAAACACCACTTCAACAAGGGGCTGTTCGAGAGTTTCGTCCGCTGTGTGGGCATCTATCCCATCGGCACCATGGTGCGGTTGAAGAACGGATTGATGGGGGTTGTGATCGAGTCCAACCGCGACAGCCTGCTCTATCCGGTGGTCAACGTCATCATCGACAGTATCAAGAAGCGGAAACTGCGGCCTGAAGTGGTGCATCTGATCGACCATCGCGGTAAGACGGACGGTTATCAGATCGCCGGTCGTGAGGATCACCGCCGTTGGGGTGTGGATCCCAAACAGTTTATGCCCGAGCCCAAGCTGTTCAATTAGGGTGTGTCTTCAATGAGAACACAATCGCGTTAATTCTATTGTGAAGCATGCATGGGGCCAGGAGGGTCCGGTCCTGCGTCTACCCGTTGGTGAAAACGGGGAAGGAGTGTTGAGATGGGAATGAAGGTACTGGTCGTCGGTGGTGGGGGTCGTGAGCACGCCCTGGTGTGGAAGATCAACCAATCGCCGTTGGTGGAGAAGGTGTTCTGTGCTCCGGGCAACGCCGGTATTGCCGCCGAAGCGGAGTGTGTGCCCATTGGAGCCGAAGATATTGCGGCTCTGAAGGGGTTCGCTTTGGAGGCGGGGATCGATCTGGTGGTGGTGGGACCTGAAGGACCGCTGGTGGTGGGTATCACTGACGCCATGCGTGACGCCGGTATCAACGTTTTCGGCCCAACGGAGAAAGCGGCGGCGATCGAAGGGTCGAAAACCTTCATGAAGAATCTCTTTGCCAAGTACGACATTCCCACCGCAGCCTACAAGGTGTTCACCGAGGCGGAACCGGCGCGTGCGTATGTTCGAGAGCAGGGGGCACCCATCGTGGTCAAGACCTCCGGCCTGGCGGCGGGCAAAGGGGCGATTGTCTGTCAAACCGAAGAGGAGGCGATGTCGGCCATCGATCGCATTATGGTGGATCGAGAGTTCGGTGATGCCGGCGATGAGGTGGTTGTCGAGGAGTTTCTGGTCGGAGAGGAGTGCTCCTTCATCGGTATCGTCGATGGGGAGAATGTTCTGGCTCTGGCCAGTTCTCAGGATCATAAGGCGGTGGGTGAAGGGGATACCGGTCCCAACACCGGTGGTATGGGTGCCTACTCTCCCGCACCGGTGATGACACCGGAGCTGCACGAGCGGACGATGAACGAGGTGATGTACCCCACGGTGAAGGCGATGGCAGCGGAGGGGTGTCCCTACCAAGGCTTTTTGTATGCGGGACTGATGATCGACGGCGATCAAATCAAGGTGTTGGAGTTCAACGCCCGCATGGGTGATCCGGAGACGCAACCGCTGCTCTACCGGTTGAAGTCGGATATCGTACCGGCCCTGATGGCGTCGGCCACCGGCTCGGTCAAGGATCTTGAGTTGGAGTGGGATGCGCGCACTTCCCTCTGTGTGGTGATGGCGGCGGGCGGATATCCCGGCTCCTATGCCAAGGGGGCGGCGATCTCCGGTTTGGATGCAGCGGCTGGTGTGGAGGACGCGAAGGTGTTTCACGCCGGAACCAAGCTGGTGGATGGTGTTGTTGCCACTTCCGGCGGGCGGGTTCTGGGTGTGACCGCACTGGGGGAGGGGGCCACCGGGGCGCAGAAGCGCGCCTATGAAGCGGTGGACTGCATCTCCTGGAAGGATGTCTATACCCGGCGTGATATCGGTCACCGGGCGGTGGCGCGTGAGAAGGGGTAGCGCTGCCTTCCGAATTGAGATTGCTCGAAAAACGCCCGCCACACTTGGTCGGGCGTTTTTTTGTCCGGAGTATAGAGCGTGTCTTCAATGAGAACACAATCGCATTTGGCCTGCCACCCGTCCATTAACTCCGCGGCAAAGATGAAGAGCTGTGCATGCACTGTGAAGCGATTCATGTACGACCAGTGCGTCCGATTATGGGTAATGTCGCAAGAATTGGCTGCAAATCTGGCATAAAGGGAGGGAGTGCCTTAACCTTGAGTCCAGATACCCATGGTCACGCTGAATAAAGCCCTGTAACGGGTTAGGGCGTGTTTAGGGCGTGTCCTCAATTAGCTCGAAACCGCGCTGGCGTGCCGCCAGCCCTTCGGGTTTGGCCTGAAAATGCACCATGCTGCGTTGTTCGTCGCTCATTTGGCCATGCCAAACCGCGCTCCTCACGCCTTGCCTACTGCATTTTCAGTCACAAACGCGGATTCGTTCTCATTGAGGACACGCCCTAGGAAGACTCAAGTCGGGAATGTCCACTATTGCCAGCCCATCTCAGGATGATGTCAATGTCTGATTCTTTCAGGAACACTGTGCAACCAAACTATTATACCGCCACTGTTGTCCTGGCATTGATATTTCTGACTGCTGTTTCCATTAACCAGTTCTTGGTCTTTGATGGAAAATACATGCATGCTTATGACAAACTCTTGTTAAAAGCCTATCATGTTACCAATGGTATGGGAGAGTGGAAAACTTTTCAAAATCGTCTCCTTGGGCCCTATACAGTTCTATTATTAACAGAACTAGACATCACCTACGCCACAGCGTCTCGCATCTTTTACTTGTTTTTTACGATCGTTACAAATATCTCCTTCTTTCTTATATATTACACATACCTTGGCAGTGTCTCCAGAGCACTGTACCTGACATCATTTTTCATATTGGTCTCGATTCTCCTGCCGCATCACTTCCACTTCTATGTGTGGGACCAGTATGACCTGTTATTCTTCACGATATTTAGCGGATTGGTTTTATTTAGAAAATCAGATATTCACTATGTTGTTCTGTTTTTTATTGCTCTATTGAATCGAGAGTCTGCATTGTTCATTGGTGTCTGGCTTTGTATTGACAGTTTTATGCTCTCGCCAGCCGCGTCCGGAGGACTCCCAAAAGTCTCTTTGGTAAATCGTAATCGTTTGGCAATGGGCATGGCTCTCATTGTCATAGGGATCATCTTGACCATCACTGTCCGCGAACTTCTGTTCCACAATTCATCAAGTCAAACCATCAGTTCCGGTAGCTTTTCAGGGAACCTCTACCCGCAAGCACTCATTATTAATCTTCACTCTTTATGGAACGATTTCACCTACTACAATAAAGTCTTTTATGTTCATATTTACTTTTTATGCTTTCTATTCTTTCTATACCTTAACAGGCAAACACTTCTCAGATTGCCACCCTCTGCACAGAAAGTTGCTCTTCTTATACTGTCCTATTTGATCATGACTTTTATGTTCTCCATCTTCAAGGAGACCCGCACCCATACGTTACTTATTCCACTGGGATGCGTTTTTTACATATTAGGGCCTGCAAAATGGGCCTGCAAATAAAAGCCCGGCACGATGAATCTATCGGTTAATTCCTATTTGTTCAGTGCCGTGTGATTCTATTTCAACGACGAGCTATCCTCTCTTTCAAGCCGGGGGATTCCGACCAGATGGTACGGGAGTACGAAGCCGAGACGTTGAACGATGACAATAAGATAAAGAAGAGGTGAGTGGGTGTGGATCTTTCTTGAAGGGGGGCGTTTTCTCTCCATCGCCGCCGATCCTGACGATGCCCAGTTGGTGCGGGTCCGGGCGCGCCTGCCCGGTGATATCGAGACCGACTTCCCCGATGTTGCCGTTCGGGAGCACCCTCCTGAGGCGCGCTATCGCTTCGAAGCAGTGATCCCTCGGGCGCGTGTCCTGGCAGTGATCCGCGATGAACTGGATGATCTCGCCTATCCCGGCGTCTCCAAGACCGTCTGCAATCGCAACCGCGTCAACGCCATCTCCCGCTGCGACCAAGTGCTGCTCGACGCCCAGGAGACCGCCAGACGGGGGGATGAGCAGGAGGGACTTTGCCATCTGTAGGGTGGGGTTTCGTTTCTGTTCGTCTCTGTTTGTCTGCGGGCAGTGTTACGTCTTCTCTGAAGACGGTTTGGTCATCTGGAAGAAGGGTGGCCACGCCTGTTCGGGATAGAAGCGGTGCCCCCCCTCTCCGGAGACCGCCTGAATCCCCTTCGGCGCATCCAGGGCGTCATAGAGTGTCCGGGCCGACGCTACGCACTCTTCCGCGCCCGAATAGGGCCAGATGTGATCCCGCACCCCGGCCACAGCCAGCAGAGGCCGTGGTGCACAGAGGGCAGCGATATCATCCATCTCCAACCAGTTGAGCAGTCCCGGAACCACACTCTGCCCGGAGCAGTCGTTGCGGCGGGCCACCGTGCGGCTCAGAGTGCCGAGGCTGCCGGAGATGAGGCCCGCCCTTATCCTCCTGTCCAGCGCCATGGCGTAGAGCGCCACCATGCCGCCGGAGGAGTGGCCGATAATCTCGATACGGCGATCCGTGTTCTCCTCCCGGTCACGCCAGGTATCGGACAGCCAGGTGATCAGATCCATTACATCCCGTACCCGTTCCCCCAGCAGCGTTCTTCCCAGCAGCAGCAGGTGGTTGGCGGTATCAATACAGGGATCGGCGGAGCGCTTCTTCAGATCCCGCTCCATGCGCTCGCCGAAGCAGGAGATCTCCAGACAGAGAACATGATACCCCTGACGCACCGGCTCCAGAGCAAAATCGTTGCCCCGCGCCACTTTGATGGGATCCGCCGGCATGCGCGCACCGCCCCAGGAGAGGTGGTAACCGGCGTTGGTCCCCTGCAGAACGATCATCACCTTCTTGGTGTCACCTACTGCCTTTTTCGGATCCCACAGAGTCACCACGGGAACCACCGGACCCGCTTCACCCAGACGTAGATGGCTGGTCAGAGTGTGAATACCGTCCCGACGCCTCTTCTCCCGGGAGACCTGCACGACCTGAATCTCCCGCGCCGCTGGTCGCAACCCGAGCAGCTCCGTGAGCTTTGCCCGTGCCGTCTCCTGCCAGGCCAAGGGATCCGACTGATCCGCCTTGCGCCACGCCAGCCGGGTAGGGGGCGCATCGAACAGGGGAGCAAGAGAGGCGCTGGGACTGAGGCAGAACCCCTCCGGAGGGGGCGGGTAAGGGTCGAAGTGTCCATGTAGAAGCAGCGCCAGACGTCGCTTCAGCGCTAGACGCCGCGCCTTCCAGTGGGTCTTCAGAGAGAGTCCGGTCATTGCTAACCGCCTTGTCTTTTTGTGATGTCATTGTTCATGCATAAAAACAATCAGTTATATAATGTTGATAAAAATAGTCGGATATTTTGGGAACCATTGCCAATTCCTCGACTCGAACCTATTCAGATGCTCTTGCGGAAGGGTGTCGATCCTTCATTGAACCAGCCCCTTGGAAGGGTGTTGTATGGATATCGTCTATAAAACCGACCCCATCAGCAACAAGAAAGGGGATCCGGAGATTTTCGTTCGCGAGGGCTCCTGTACGATTCTGTTCGAATCGGAGGAGAACAAGCGAATTTATGAGAAAATCCCGCTGACCCGAGGGGTGTCGGATCTGGACAATCCAAGCGACGACTGGTTCGACGAAGGTTAATGCTTCGAGTCTCCTACGAACGCATCCTCCGAGGCGTTCGTGTTCTCTTACTGGGGCTCATTGAAGACACGCCCTTAATAAGGGGCCATTACGGCCCCTCTTTTTTTTCCCCACACCACTCATGAACGCTGGCGATCCATGGGCAGGGTCACCCGGAACTCCACCCCGGAACCATCCTCCCGATTGGAGGCCTGCACCCGTCCGCCGTGGCGCTCCGTCACCAGACGCACGATGAAGAGTCCCATGCCGAGATGGGGCTGCTCTCCCCGCTGTTTTCTCAGAGAGACCATGGAGTCGAAGAGCCGTTGCGGCATCTCCTGGGGCAGGAGGGGGCCGTCGTTGCCTACCCTCAGATGGAGATGGCGCCTCTCTTGGCTGAGATCGACCCGAATCGTCGAGCCCTTCGGGGCAAAGTCCACCGCATTGGAGATCAGCTTGTCCATCATCTGGGCGATAAGATCCGGGGCACCACTCAGTTCCAGTGGCGCTTTGGGCAAGGTGAGATCAAACTGCCAGTCCGGGTGAATGGCCCGATACCCCTCAAGGCAGCCGCTGATGACAGCGCGCATGTCGAAACTCTCCCACTCCATGGAGTCGAGGCTTCGCTCCAGACGGCTGGCTTCACTCAGGGCATTGAGGATACGGTCCAGGCGTCTCACCCCTCCGCGCGCGCGATCGGCATACACTTTGGCAGCGTCGGGGATCTCCTCCATCTCCATGATCTCCAGGGAGGATTTAACCACCGCGAGAGGGGTGCGCAGCTCGTGGGAGAGACGGCTGCCCAGGGTCTCCAGATAGCGGGTGTGGTGTTTGAGTTGATCGATCAGTGTTGCAAAGGCTCGGGAGAGATCGCCCAGTTCGTCGTGGGTGCGGGAGGTGTCGATATCGCCGTGAATCCGCCCTTCAAGATCGACAGCATGGGCGGTCTGATCCCGGAGACGACGAATCCGCACAGAGAGGAGCGTCGCGTAGAAGAAGAGTCCCAACACCACCGACAGAAAGGCGACAAGCGTGGTGTTGAAGAGATTCTCCATGGCCCGATTCTGAAAGGCGAGACTCACATCACCCGGTCTCTCCACCACCACGGCACCAAGAGTGCCATCGCCGCGAAACACCGGATGGGCCGCAGTCAGAACCATTCCCTTCTCATCTTCAGTCAGACGCCAGCGGACGCTCCCTTTTCCCTTGAGAGCCCCTTTGATCTCCTCACCCTCCAGACGGGAGGCACCGGCGAGATCGTCGTGAAAGTGGCGGGCGGGTTGGGTGAGGATCTTCCGATAGAGCGTGCGGAGAAGATCGTAGACAGGGTTGGTGTGGGGCGCCGGCAGGGCGGTGGCGATAGGGTCGGTGGCGTCGTCCTTGTCACTTCCGGGGGTCTGTTGCAGGGAACCGGTGATCGCCAGCACCCTCTTCTCCGTGTCCACCACCCAGATTCGCTCCCGCCGCCCACTCTGCAACCCTTTGAGAATGCGCTCCACGGCTACCGAGCGCACCACAACCGCGCCCAGATCCTCGACCTTCTCCCCTTGGGTGCCGATCAGCGAACGGATGACGGGGTTCTCACGGTCATCCACATCGGCGATGGAGAAACTCACTTTTAGATCATTGCTTACCAGTTGCCGAGGAATGCGGATCTCCAGATTGTAGCCGACATTGGTTTCATGCCAGGTGCCGTTGATGGTCAGCTCCGGACGGGAGGGAATGGGAGAGTTGTTGGTCGGCATCTTATAGGCATTCACCCAACCGGGACGACTGGCAGCAATCCAGTGGACGTGAAAGCGACCGTCGGCACCAAGAAAGGCGATACGCAGGTGATCGCTTTTGTTGAGGCGCAGCGCATTGGATTCCCGATAGGTGACCGTATCGTCGGTGACCAGAAACAGGGCATAGAGATAGCGGTCATCGATAGCCAGAACATGGCGGAATGCGTGAGATTTCGGCGAGTACTCCCCCCGTTTTTCGATCAGATAGGGTGCGCCGAAGGTTTTGGCCATGTCCGAAAGTGCTCCCCAATCGTCCGGTTTGCCATCGAGGCGGATGTTGCGCTTGACGGTGAAGGCCCGGGCCGGTTGCCGCCTGTCGGCGTGTTGGGGTGGCGGTGTTGTCTGGCGGGAGAAGAGCTCTGGCCGCTCGTTGAGGACCGTTGCCACCGCTTGGGCAAGGGCCAGGGCAGCGTTCTCCTCCCCTTTGCGCAGAAAGATGCCCACTTCCTGAATGAACAGAAAACTCATGAATGGAATCGAGACCAGGCCCAGAGAGACAACCAGAAGCTGTGCCCGCAGTCCGGTGAAGAGTCGCCAGCGTGGTCGCCTGTAGGGGGGAGTGTCAGCCATGGTTGCCGCCCCGGATCATGTAGAGACCTCTGTCGCAGGACGCCATCGGTACCCCATGCCGTAGACGGTCTCGACGGCGTTGAATGAGGTGTCGCACTCCTGGAACTTGCGGCGGATTCTCTTGATGTGGGAACGGATGGTGCTGTCATCAACGATGATGTTGGCCGCCTCCATCAGTTTGTCGGGGTTTTTGACGTGACCCGGATAGCGGGCCAGTGCATGGGTAATCCAGAACTCCGTCAGCGTGAGATCCACCGGGATGCCATCCCAGCGCACCTGCATGCGGTTCTCATCCATGCTCAACGGCCCCTGACTGAGAAGCCCGGTTTCGGTGTCGCTCGTAGCAGGGGTCCTGAGAGCATCGATGCGGCGAAAAAGCGCGGCAATACGCGCCAGAAGATGGGGAATGCTCACATCTTTGGTCACATAATCATCAGCGCCAAGTCGCAGGCCTGAGACCGTATCCAGCTCGCTGTCCCGTGCCGTCAGAAAGAGAATAGGTAGGGTTGAGGAGAGCCCTCGCAGCTCTCGGCAGAGATCAAACCCGCCATCCGCTTCATCCTCCAGTCCGATATCCAGAATAGCCAGATCGGGAAGTTGCCGTCGAAAGGCCGTGATGGCGTCTGGTCGATTGGTGAATCCCGTCACCTGATAGCCGTGGCGGGTGAGCGCATCGGTGGTGTTTTCGCGGATAGCCTCCTCATCTTCGACAATGGCAACACGTTTTTTCACGGTTATGACCTCTTCAGGTGTAAGCGAACCTCTCTTCTCCCTCTCTATTCCGACACGCTTTGTCGATCGCTTCAAGCATAACCGGTCTCCTGCACGACATTTCCACAATTGAACGCCCCATTTCCACAAAGTCGCCCCAAAAGATGCACACAACACCTGTTTCATGGAAGAAACGGACAAATAAACAGCCCTGCAAT
>JADGBX010000210.1 GCA_015231265.1 Magnetococcales bacterium
CACGGATTTACCACCTGACCGGCCACGGATACCCACCTGATGGGCGACGCCCACGATCTCACTGAAATACTCGCCGCAAATAGCGCAAATAGTGCTCATCCCGACACATGGTCTTACCCGGCGAATCACTCACCTTGGCCACCGGCTGGCCATTGCACTGCGTCATCTTGATCACGATCTGCAACGGCTCATAGCCGAGATCGTTGGTCAAATGGGTACCGATGCCGAAAACAGGATTGGTCTCGGAGACGAAACGTGCATGCAACGCCAACGCCTTGGCCATGGTCAAACCGTCACTGAAGACGAAGGTTTTGGTGCCCGGATCGATCTCCATGGAACGGTAGTGCTCCAAGAGACGCTCGCCCCAGATGAAAGGGTCACCGGAGTCGTGACGTGCACCATCATACAATTTCGCAAAATACCTATCGAAATCGCGCAGAAAGGCGTCAAGACCGCACACATCGGAGAGCGCAATGCCCAAACGCCCCCGGAACTCCCGTGCCCAAACGTCAAAAGCGAAGGATTGACTGTCGCGAAGCCGCGGCCCCAACGCCTGTGCTGCCTGAAGGAACTCATGGGCCATGGTGCCGATGGGGGTGAGTCCCAACTCGCGGGCCAACATGACGTTGCTGGTGCCGATCATCTGCTGCGGCAGTTCGCTGGCCAGTGTGGAGACCACCTGCCGCTGCCAATCGACGGAGAAGCGACGACGGGTGCCGAAATCGGAGAAGCGCAACGTCTCACCCTGGGCATGATCACGCACCATGGCGATCTTCTCCATCAGACGAGTGCGACCGGTGGCCACATCGGGATCGGGCGCGGTACGCTCGAACCAGAGCTGATTGACGATGGCCAACAGCGGCACCTCGAACAGAATGGTCTGCAACCACGGACCGCTGATCCTCAACGTCAACTCCGGGCCGCTGTCGTCAACCTCCACATAGTCGGGGTTGAAACGAAACTGGCTGAGAAGATCGACGAAATCATCGGTAAGAAAGGGGAGAGAACGCAGATAGTCCGACTCCTCGGCAGTGAGCGAAAGCGTCGCGAGTCTCTCCAACTCCGTACGGATGGCCGGGGCGATGGGGCGCAGATCGATCCCGGCGTTGCGACACTTGAACCGATAGGCCACCTGCGCCGCAGGGAACTGATGCAGAACCGCCTGCATCATGGTGAATTTGTAGAGATCGGTGTCGAGCAGTGAGGGGATCATGCGTCTCTCCTGAGTAGAGTGCGTAGTGCTGTAAAATTAATCGGTTTCGTTGATCAATTCAGCAGCAGTATCGACGAAGCGAACACCCGCCTGCCTCATCTCGTCAATGGCGGTGTCCACCGTCTCCGGTGCGATGCCACGACAGGCGCCGAGATTCACCACCACATCGAACCCCGCCCGCCGCAGTTGCAACACCGTGGTCTTGACGCAGTAGTCGGTGGCCAATCCACCCACCACCACCGTAGTGATGGTGCGGCTGGTGAGAAACTCGATGACGCCGGTGCTCATCTTTTCGGCAAAGTCATGATAACAGGCGCCATAGGGGTGCATCTCCGGCTCAACCCCCTTCCAGACGAAGTGGTCGTAGTCGGTGATCGGCGGCAGACCGTCGATGAGCTGAAAGCCGACTGTGCCCGGTTCGGCATGGCGGTTCCAGCGGATATCCACATTCTCCCCCGCCACCGGGCTGAACTGCGGATGCTCTTCGTCCGCCACCCAGATCGCCTTGGGGGAGTGGGCATCCTTGGAGCCGACGCGCAGGGAGGCGTAGGCGGCCTGAGCGTTGAGTTCGGCGACGATCTCCGTGCCGCCGGGCACCGGTAATTCCTCAGGACAGACCGGGGTGAAGGTGTTCTGGGCATCGACGTCAAAACTGGCTGTGCGCTGCCGTGGGGGAAGATTCATGCTCATTCCATAGTCTCCTTTCCTCGCGGTGTAGGGCGCTGTTTCTACCCTGATGGTTCCTTTATAATCTACTTAGTAACTTAAAGCAACTATCTTTTAGTCTATGAGACACTAACAAAGTGTGATAGGTTCATTTATAAGGAAAAAAATGGTGAAGAAAAAAGGAATCCAACATGGAAGAGTCCCAGGATGAGAGTGAAAGCGCCTATCTGCAACGGTATGATTCCAGGAACTATCCATCGCCTCTGGTGACGGTGGATGTGGTGATCTTCGCGGTGATCGACGACGCACTGAACGTGCTTCTGGTGAAGCGGGGAGGGCACCCCGAAAAGGGGAAGTGGGCGCTGCCGGGCGGTTTTGTTCGGGTGGAGGAGGATCGGGATCTGGAGGCGGCGGCGCTGCGGCGTCTGCGCCAGGAGACCGGCGTGGAAACCCCCTATCTGGAGCAGGTGGCCACCTTCGGCGATGGTCAGCGGGATGCCAGAGGCTGGTCGCTCACCGTGGTGACCATGGCGCTGATCGATGCCGCCTCGGCCAACTTCTCCAGCGGTGAGACGGTGCAGGAGACGCGCTGGAGTGCCGTCGAGCACTGCGCCGATCTGACGCTGGCCTTCGACCACGCCCGCCTGCTGGAGGCCGCCGTTCAGAGACTGCGCGCCAAGGTGGAGTACACGGCGCTGCCGATCCATCTCATGCCCGAGGCGTTTACTCTGTCGGAGTTGCAGCGGGTGTTCGAGATCGTGCTGGGGCGCAGGGTGGAGAAGGCGTCGTTCCGGCGGCGGATTCGCGAGGCGAGCATTCTGGAGGCGATCCCCGGAGAGAAACGGCGCGGCTCCAACCGGCCCGCCCAGCTCTATCGGGTGGTGGAGGGGGAGGGGGCGCACTTCTTTCCCCGCACCCTCACCGGGCGGCGTGGGGCGTCGTAATCTGTTGATAACATAAATGGTTGCGATCATAATGTAATAGAATATCAGTGTTGTGCACGCACGCCTCCATGTGTGATTACTGAAGGAGTTGGGGATGAAACAACCGGTCGTTCAGCGCAAACGTCCCTCCTATCTGGTTCTGCCCATCGTTCTGGTACTGTTGGCGGTTCTCTTTTTCGCCGGTTCGCTCTTTGACGATGCGCCGGAGATTCTCGACACCTCCTCCGACATCATCGGCACCTCCAGTGGCTTGCTCTCCCGTGGGATGGAGGCGTTTGAAGAGCAGGTGGCGCGCCTGGACGGTGACGACAGCCGTGGCCAATATGACGCCGCCGCACGGGAAGAGGCCAGGAATCGAGCCCTGGAACGGAAAGACAACCTGCAACAGCGGTACAACGACCGCGCTCGGCAGGGGGTGGATAAAGCGCGGCGCTCCCAGGCCCACGCTCGGGGGCGGGAGAGGCAGCCCGATCTGGACAGCCATCTCAAAGCGGTGAAGGCGCGGATTCGCGATCTGTCGAAGCTGCTCGGGCCGTACCACTGGGAGGTGGGACTGGTCTACGGTGAATTGGGGTTGATGCACTTTCGGCGCAAGGAGTACGCGCGGGTGGGGCCTGCCTATGAACGAGCGGTGGCCGCTCTGGAAAAAGCGGCCGCCTATGAGGAGACCACCGGCGAGGGGGTGTTCACCAGCCGCAAAGGCCACACCGTCAAGCCCATGAAGAATCGGCTCAACACCCTTCTCTACTCCGCCTGGAGTCAGAGTGCCTCGTCCGCCTTGCGCCTCTATGATCGCCGCGCTTTGGCTGCTGCTGAACAGATGATCAAGCGCGGCATCATCGTCCGAGACGAAGTGCGTGGCCGTCTCAGCTCCGACCGGGTTCGCTCCCGGCCCTACGAGGCGCTGGTGGAGGTTCTGCTGGCCCAGGGAAAAGTGGATGAGGCGGAGGTGGTGCAGTATCAGTTGAATGAAGACGACGGCAGAACCTTTGCCAACCGAGGGGGAAGCTTTCACACGCTACGTAATCGTGCCCTGATGCTGCGCAAGATGGAGACGTTTGACGAAGCCGAGAAGATTTATCGCAACGTTCTTCGCGTCGACATCATCCGCCACGGGGAGTACCACAAGAGGGTTGCCCAGGATTACGGTGATCTGGCGCAGCTCTACCTGGCCCGAGGGGATCGGGCCACCGCCGAGACGTGGCGCCGTCGTGCCGATGTCATCTATGCCCGTCTGAAGAAGTAACCGTCCGCTGTCGTCATCCAACCGACACCACCTCTCCCTCTTCGTGAAGGGGGTGCGATACTTCTGGAAGAGAGGTGTCGGTTTTTGTCGTTTTCATGCTTTAGGTTGCGGTTCCGATCTGTGGTAAGCTGCCCACACATTTCTTTGCACATTTTGTAGAGTTTCATTCGTTCGTTCGGGATAGTGCGTTATGTATGGTTTGGTATTGCAGAAATTCGAAGCGTTTGCCGAGAGTGCGTTGGGTGAATCGTGGCGTCAGGGGCGGGGTGAAGAGCCGGAGATCGATCTCAACAAGCAGTATCCCGATCAGGTCATGCACGATCTTCTTTCGCGCTACGTGGCGTTGAGCGGCACGACGCAGAAGGAGGCGTTGCACGTCTTCGGCGGGTATTTGGCGCCGCAACTGGTGGAGACCGGCACCTTTCTCGGCCTGATGCGTGAAGAGTGGGGATTGTTCGATCTGATCACCCACGCCAATGAACGCATCCACTCGGTTCTGAAAACCTCCGAGCCGGAGATGCAGCCACCGGAGATACGCATTCTTCGGGTCTCCGGCGGTGAGTTGCGCATCTACTATGACTCCGCGCGCAAGCTCTGTCCGCTGTTGATCGGCATCCTCAATGGGCTCTCCAACTATTTCGGTGAGAGCATCACCCTCTCCGAAGAGCACTGCATGCTTGAGGGGGATGACTTCTGTGCCATCACCATCAGGAGTGAGCGTGCTGGTCAGCATGTTCCCGGCTCGTTGCAGGATCGGTTGGATTTCATCCAGCGCGTTGACGGCTCTCTGGTGCTGTTCAACATGTACCAGGGTGTTCCTATCTCCTTTCCGGCCAAGGTGCTCGAAACCGCCGGGGAGGGATTTACCTGCACGCTGCATCCGTTTCAGGTGGTTGCTCTCCAGCATGAGAACAGCTCCCACATCAGCAGTCCGCTTCTGCCGTTCAGTCTCTATGCCCGCGTTGAGTCCCTCGATCTTTCCCGACGCACCGCCATCTTCTCCGATCTCAAACGTTCCCATGGTGCCGTCGGCCAGCGCCGATTCGTCCGCATCATCCCGGACAAAGCGCCCAAGGTCACCATGCGTGTAGGAACGCACACCATCGAGGGGACGTTGCAGGAACTCTCCCTGGGTGGCGTGCAGGTGGGGTTGGACGCCTCCATCTTCGCCGATATCGAATCCCAGGTGCATCTGCCCATGCGGGCGCAGTTTCTGTTGCCGGTTCCGCACACCAAGGACACCTTTCAGCAGCTCGGCGTCACCTGTCGCATGTTGCGGGTGATTCAGGAGGAGGATCGTGTGGTGCTCATTCTCGTCGTCACCTCCATGCACTCCAGCTTCAACGCCATCGTTCAGCACTACGTGACCCAGAAGCAGATGGATATTCTTAATGTTCTCAAGGAAGAAGCGCATGGGTTGGGGTTGATGGAGGTGTAAAAGGGGCGGTGGGTTTGTGCGACTTTAGGTGGTAAATCCGTGGCCGGTCAGGTGGTTATCCGTA
>JADGBX010000211.1 GCA_015231265.1 Magnetococcales bacterium
CCTCGCTGTAGTAGCTTCCGACCAGGACAATCACTCCGAAATCGTTATTGCGCAGGGCATAGCGATAGCCGGAGTTCTTGCCCATACGCCGGACATAGAATTCGAAGCCTGATATCTTGATGGTTTGTTTTGGATATTCGTAGCCCTTCTCGATCCTCTTCAGCGCCCCCTTTTTCAGGGTGCCGGAGTAGAGTTGCCGGACGGTATCCAGAGTCGCGCCACACACCACGACGTCGGAGAGATCGACCAGCGTTTTCCCCACATCGAAGAGCCGTCCGTGTGGATCTTCCAATTTCGCGGAATCGCCTTCGGCGTCCGCCTGCAAAACATTGTATCTGAGTGCTTTTCTGATATTCGACATACCAACTCTCCCCGTCTGATGCCTGTCCAAGTGTATCTGTTGTATAGACGTGTTACAGGGACGTCTGAAGAGTGGCGGGACGCGTCGCCGCGCTGCGCTCCGGGGACTTCGCTGGCAGCGGCTCTGCGCCCACCCCTCTCTCTTCAAAATGGATCTTTACGCCCAGATCCGGAGAGAGATCGATGGATGAGGGCCACAGTTCAGCATCGTTCCAGAGTTCGAACAGGATTTCGTAGATACGACTTTCCGCTTGAGTTTTCGTCACTTGAAGAATCTCCCGCTTGAAATTGACCGCAGAATTCCGAAACCAGGCAGAACCCAGAACATAAATTCATTGGTCAGTTTGAAATTCAGTGTTTGTTTCCGCAGACAAACACCGTTTACGGCCACGTCAAAACACCCGCATGTTCAGACCATGGAATTACTTGTTTGACGAATAGATTGGTTCAGTCCCAAGGAGTCCCTTTCTGGTCATCCCTTCGCCGTCGCTCTCTTTTTGGGTGCGAATTTTTAGGTCACTGTCAATCAGTCGGCTCATCTCCACCAAGATCGTGAACCGCTGGACATCTCCTCTACTCACCACCGCTATCGTGTGCTCTCCCGTCGTCGCCGATGATTGACACTGCCCGAAAAATTCTCCTGGATTGATGATCGAGCGACGGCGAAGGGATGACCGGAAAGGGACTCCAACACCTTGGGGAGATCTCTCCCTGAAGGGAGGTGGAAACCGTCAAAAAAAAGCTCAGGCTCGGGAATCCCAGAAAGGGGGAAAGGCACAGTAACGGAGAGCCTATAACTCTCCACGGCGTCGGTGCCCGCGCAGATCCGCGCGGCCTCGACGCTCATCGTGGTGGACGCTCCGGTTGATTCCCCGTCTGTGAGAATCGATTCTGAGCCGCTATAAACGGTGACATCACGCCCTGGGCAACCTGTCCCCGCGTTCCTCCTTGTTGACGAACCGCGTACAAGTTCTGTGGTGCCTCCCTGTTCATATCGGGAACCGTATCTTCGTTCTCCGGTTCCGGCTCCCGCACCGGTTCCGGTTCACAGACGGCAATCCGCCTCCACCCTTTGGTGTTACGCAGCTCCACAACGCACGGCCCCAACCTGTTCACAAACACCTGGAGCTTCACGATCTCCCTTTCTCGAAACGACACCCTCCCGGCATCGGTAACAAACACTACCCCTCCACCATCATCGAAGTTACTCAGGGTGCCATCGGGACGGACGATGTATTGCCGGTAGTGCTCGGCTCTCCAGCGGGGTTGCCAGTAGATCGCCGTGGCATCACTCAGGGGATAGGTGAGCGGGATTTCTGCCGATTTCGGTTGTGATTTGGATTTTGGAGAGGCGTTGTTGCTGGCCGATGAGTTCAATGAAGAAATCCCATGGTCAGGAACCGCACGATCAGCCGAGCCAGGACCAGAAGTAGAACCATGGCCATCAGCCGAATCAGGAACTTCAGAGTAACCTTTAGGCACAGTCCCATCAGGTTCCGAATGAACAGAGTCAGCCCCCGGATCATCAGCCATGAAGTACGACAAAAAGCTGTATCCGCTATAGAGGAGAAGCAGAAAAGGCAGAATGAAACCCACCTGTTTAAATACGGAAGAACCAAATCCACCATCCGACACTTCCCCCGTGACTGTGCTGGCGTAGAGATCGAACACCCACTTCGGCACCTTCTTGGTCTTCTGATCGATGTAGTGGGAAGCGCTGGTACCGCTCACCCTGGGTGAGTGCATCCCTTCGGAATAGAGATTCTTGAAACCGATATTCTTCAGATGTTTGTGATAGAAGGCCATCTCGCAGCATTCGCGAATGACCCGATGAACCTGGGCGATATCCTGAGCAGTGAAGACAAAATCCCACTCCCGGTGTCGATGCATGCGGAAGGCCGATGCCAGATTGAAGAACCGGTCATCCTCTTCCGCCTGCTCTTCCCCGCCTGGATAGTTAAACTCCGATAGCTGATTGACGGTCATCTGTGGTGGCCAGATCTCACCAACCTCATCGACAATGAAAAAGGCACCGTTGGGAGCCCAGTGAAAGAAAGTGGCCAGCTTGCGCCGATCCTCTACGGAGTCGGGATCGAATACCATCAAGCGCCACTCTTCCGGAACCGGCTTTTTGAATTTCTGCAAAAAGACCTGCCGGATCGACTCTTCCTTCATACCGCGAATGTTGGTAACGGTAAGGCGACCGGAGTAGACGTGCTCTTTCAAATCGTCGGCAATCGCTCCGGATGTTTTACAGGAGCCGGGAGGCCCGTGGTGGATCTTGACAGCCATATCACCCTATCCCCGGTAGAATCAGACGAATCACGAAGCGCGTTACCCAGGCTGTGGAAAGAATTGTCAACGCTTCCGGAACCTTCAGCACGCTCATGAAGATGATCACGTCGGAACCCAACCCGGACCAGATCGACTCCAGAGCCGAGGTATCCGACGAGAAGAGCGGAGAGGCCAAACCCCAGAGCGCGTTCAAACTCCAATCGGCAACCTCCAGGGAGACCGTCTTGATCTTCACAATCTGGAAATCAAACCAGCGGGTGACGATCTGCCAGAAATCGACAGTGATGAAGAGCCAGATCGAATCGAAGAAGTTGATGATCTTTTGAAAGAAGTCGCTCATATCACTTGAACAGAATCAGTGCAGCCCCGAACATCGACACAAACAGAATCACTTGGCCGAGCAGGGCAATGGAGGAACGGTACGGCTCGAAACAGATCTGCATCGGACCACCGGAGAGTGTCGCCGAATAACAGGGCAAAGGAGCCGTGGAGGTTGTCAAATTGGGAGAGAAGGACGCCTGTAAGGAACTCTTGATGTTCCCGTAGGAGGCCACCAGATTCGCTTTTGCATCGGCAAAGGCTTGATAGGATGCCTGTTCATCGGCGGTCATAGTGGTGTCGCGTGCTGTACTGCCCGCGGAATAACCGGTAGCGCCGACCGTTACCCCGGTCATATCCAACTTCACATCACCGATTTCCACATTGACCGTGGTATCTCCACCACCACTACTACCTCCACCCGTACCCCCGCTTGAGACCGTGCCGGTTATGCAGGAGGAGCCGTTCCAAGACTCCCCGTCATCACAGGAGCAGTGATCCGTTTCCCAGGTTTTGCCATCCGGACAGGTCTGTTCTGCCGGTAATTGACACCCCATCTGTTCCGAGTGGTAGTAGGATGGCGGCGTGCAGGAGATCAACGGCGGGGTACCCTCTCCAATGTAGTCACACTCCCCGGAGGACTCGTTCCATTGATAGTCAGAATCGCCGTTCTGACACTGCACACAGATGGTGAGAGAGTCGGACCAGATATGCCCTTCATCACACGATTCCTGGCCCGAGGGCGCGCAGTGATCATCCGGTTGTCGCGTCGTTCCCGGTATGCACGCCGCTTTGCACATCGTGCCGTCATAGGAAGCCTCCATCCCTTCCGGACAGTAGAGAGGAAGACACATGTTCCCTTGGTAGTCGTAGACCCAATCACCAAGACAGCTGCATTCAGGATGCTCAAGATAGGAAAAGGTCAGAGGGGAAGAGTTCGCCGGACATTCAAAGAATTCATAAACGGTGTATGCATTGTAGTTACTTCTGAATACGGACCCCGAAGAGTACAACAGACGCCACTCCACCACCTGACGCTTGATCATCGAGGAGTTGACATAGGACCAACTTTTATCGAAGGGAATGGTGTCGATGGTGACACCTTCATAGGTATTGGACGCATCTTGATAGATCTGTGTGACCGGGTCGTAATACTTCTGATAGTACCCGACCTCCAAGCCTACTGTTTCATCAATACTCCCTGAACAGAATTGAACGTTTGTATTGCAATAATAAGTGTTACCTGGTGGAACAGCGCCACCAGCGTAGGAGATGGCCGGAAGCAGCATGAACAAAAAGAGGGACACGCGAACGAAACGAGCGCGCATCCCTCCTGCCGACATGTGATCAGTAGCGGCCAACTTGAACACCATGGATGAAGGCCATGAACCACATGCAGCCGATGATAATCGATCCCATGACCGATTATCCGCGACGACGAATCATGCCGATCACCAGACCGACACCGGCGAGACTGGCGAAGATGCCGATCAGAATGTTGCCCGCTTCCAAAGCATCCGCCTTGGCAGTGTCGAGAGCTCCGGTGACGGAGACGTCCAACGCCGCCAGTGATTCACCGGGCATGGCCACGGCCACTGCCGTCACAGCAGCCAGAGCAAAGGCGGTTTTTCCGTGTTTCTTGCCGAATTCCTTCAGGGATTTCATTTCTATTCCTCTTCAAAAGATGGTTGAACTTCGTTGTACTTCCGCGCGCAGAACTTGTATCAGCGGCGAGCCTTGTTGATCATCTTCAGCACCAGCCCCACACCAACTCCGGTTGCCCAGAGGGAGAAGCAGGCCCCGAAGGCCATCAAAACGTCATCCCAGACGACGCCGCCCGCTGCCAAGAAATCTTCCATAAACGTTGCCGATGCGGGATCAAAGACATAGACGGTTTGCCACTCCACCGCGTTACACTTCTTGAACGCCTCACCATCAAGAACAGTTCCCGTACAGACCGGGATTTTCTGGAGTGTTCCGAATGGCATCTATGAAATATCCCGCTTATTGATCAGTAGTAGTGCCGCTCTTCTTCGTCGCCATACTCCCTATCCAGCGAATCCCAGTAACCAGGATCATCTTCATAGGGATTGCGCTCTATATCCGAGGGAGCGTCCTGTTTTTTCTTTTCGGTCTCTTTTGGAAGAGCCGTATCCCACCGTTTTACCTTTGCGTCCAACACCTTCTGACGCTCCTGATAGCGCCGCTCCATCTCCCGTTCCTGTTCCCGTTCAATACGTCTCAATTCTGCATCAACCTGAAAATTCTGAGTGGAATCGTTCTTAATAAAGAAGGAGTAGTCATCCTCGACCAACTCCATGAACCCGTGGGGGCCATAGGCAATTTGATAAATAATCCAACGCACTGAAGCCACAGCGGCATACATTCCAATAAGAATGGCTCCGACCTGGGCGAGCGTTACCGCAACCGTAGTGAGAGAAGATTGAATCGCATCCACTAACGGCCCCGCATGCGCCAACGTCGGGAGGAAGAGGAGCGGCACCGCCAGTAGCACCGCCCCTCCGACCGCACTGGCCGACACGTTGCGGGGAGAGCGTGTCATGCGGTTTTC
>JADGBX010000212.1 GCA_015231265.1 Magnetococcales bacterium
CAGGACGCACTGGAGAGAGGAGAAAAACAATACCACCGACCGTCCCATCACAATCAACCACACCCAAGCGCGCCTATTTCACCCATATATTTCTTTAGAAATATATATCCCCCACTTCACCCGATCTGTTCCCTCTCCAGAGAGGAAGAGTACGGAGATGGCACCGAATGTCGGGCATCACAAAGCAGTGAGTGATAGGCACCGGACCTAAAACAGCACACACTCACCGTCGCCAAAAAAAGCCGTCGCCAAAAAAAGCCGTCGCTAAAATAAACTACGCCAGTATGCCGGAAACCACACTTGCCGCCACAACCACCAACCACGGGGCGGTTTTCCAGAACTGGAGCAGTCCGAACGCCGCAAGAGCCAGCATGAAGTCGGAGGCGGAGAGAATGCCGCTGGTCCAGACCGGGTGGTAGAGAGCCGCCACCAGCAGGCCGACCACCGCCGCATTGACACCTGCGAGAATCGACTGCGCTCCGGGACGTGTTCGGAACGCCTGCCAGAACGGCAGCATGCCCGCCACCAGCAGGAAGGAGGGGAGAAACACCGCCACCGTTGCCAAGAGACCACCCAGCCATCCCGACGGGCCAAAACTCATGGCGCTTCCCAGATAGGCGGCGAAGGTGAAGAGGGGGCCGGGAACCGCTTGGGCAGCACCGTAACCGGCGAGGAAGAGTTCGTTATCGAGCCAACCCGAGGGGACCACTTCCGCCTGCAGCAGAGGCAGCACCACATGGCCACCCCCGAACACCAGAGAACCGGAGCGGTAGAAGCTGTCGGTGATGGCGAGAATCGGTGTATCGCCATACTCGGCCAACAGCGGCAGTGCAAGCAGTAGAAGAGCGAAGAGGATCAGAAAGATCACTCCCCAACGCCGAGAGAGAGAAACAGTGATGGAGCCGTCCGCCGGAGCGGGCGCGAGAGAGAGGAATCGCCAGCCGAAGAGCGCCCCGATCAGAATGGCGCTTACCTGACCCAGAGCGGTGGGCCAGAGGGTGACCAACAGGGCAGCGACGATGGCCAGCGTGGCACGGTTGCGATCGGGACAGAGGGTGGTTGCCATGCCCCACACCGCCTGGGCGACGACGGCCACCGCCACCACTTTGAGACCGTGAATCCAGCCACTTTGGGCCGAGAGATCAAGGGATGTCACCCCATAGGCAAAGAGAATCATCACCAGGGCCGACGGCAGGGTGAATCCCACCCAGGCGGCCAGCGCACCGGGCAGTCCCGCCCGCATCATGCCCAGCCCCATGCCCACCTGTGAACTGGCCGGACCGGGCAGAAACTGACACATGGCCACCAGATCGGCATAGGCCGACTCCGAGAGCCACTTGCGCCGCGCCACGAACGCCTCTCGGAAGTAGCCGATGTGCGCCACAGGTCCGCCGAAAGAGGTGAGCCCAAGACCGAAAAAGATCAGAAGCACCTCCAAAACCCCCGGTTTCGCGGGTTCATTGGCGGGTGTGGGTGTCGCGTCCGATTGGGTGGGTTGAGTCGTCATTGTTCTCCGTCCTCTGTATCGCTCGGGGTGGTCTCGCGGCACAGCTCCCGTGCCTGCTGTTTGGCCAGGGCGAGCACCTGGCGTCCTTCGTTGGTGAGAAGGTAGCGTTTAGGGGATTTCGGCCCCTTTTTCAGATCCTGTTCACTGGAGAGCCAGCCGTTCTTCTCCATCCGTTTCAACAGCGGATAGAGCGTGCCCGGACTGACGTCATAGCCGTGGTGGCGCAGCTCCTGGAGCATCCAGTGGCCGACAACCGGCCCCTCGCCGGCGTGGTGCAGGATGTGCACCTTCCAGAATCCCAGCAGGATCTCCCGTTGCATAAGTTTCTGTCGGTCGTTCATGACGTTACCCTCTTTCATTACGAATACCATAAACGATAACCGATATAGAGGCAAGCGCTTCTCTCTCAAGAGGGAGTCGGAGTGTGTAGGGTTTAGTGCTAGTTATAGATGGATAGTGATTTCAATAAAAAATGAAACTGATCTACTATTAATATTAATATATTGTGAGAATTGCTATATGATTATATGACCACTTCGCATCAAATTTGGTTGTGGTAAGGATGATAAGGCGAACATTCCACATGAATTAATTGTTGAGATGTGCTCCGAAACTTAGTACGATTGTAGTTGTTGGTGTCTCGATTAAGGTGTGGGTGCGTGTGTTCACCGAGCGTTCACTGTTCTGAATTAGTGAAGGGGAGTGCTTCTTATGTTTTTTCATCTTCTGTTCAAGTGTTTTCTGGTCAGACATATTAAATCGACCACCATGATAGGAATCGTGTCGGCCTTCTTGTTGGTACTCCCTGTTCCCGTGAGTGCCGAGTCAGGTTCTGCCTCTTCTGATGTTCAAGCTGTCCAAGAGGAGGTGACGAACCTGGAAGAGCATGCTGTTGAACTGGAACGCGTTGAACAGCGTTTATCAAAGCTTCAGGAACGTGTTGAAAAGTTTGATACTGTATTGGAGAAAGTGCATACCAATGCGAGTAAAATCGACACGATGCTGGCGTATCAAATCAATAATCCTGCCGTCACAGAGTTGACATCTCTTTTCACGATATTTCTTACCATTTTGGCTGCACTTGTTACTATTGCAGCGTTTTTTGGTTACCGGTCATTAACAGATATCGTAAAAAAATCTCGTGAGGAATTGGCTGGTATCGATGAGAAGGTCAAGGAGACATTTGGTGATCTCGATGAGAAGGTCAAGGAGACAGAGCAGAAAGTCACTGATTTAAAGAATGATGCAGAAGGCGTTATCAATGCTCTTACAGAAGTTGCAAAGGGAGGCAATAGTAACATTGTGTTCCCTTCGATTAACGAGCAAATGACAGAACGGGTGGATGAGAGGGGGCTGAATATCAACAATTATTTAGATCCGACTCGAGAAAACATTGATGTGGAGGATAATCAACAGCCGAATATGATGGACAATAATGCACAACCACGGGAACTGCTTTTCGAGTTGAAGATGCTGTTTGTTCAGCAGTCCGAGATGGGACGCAATCAGTTTCTGCAGCAGGCTAATTCACTATTGGAAGCTCTGCTTGCTTCTCAGGATGCTGAGAGTTCGCAGCTAATGGAAGCCTCTGTTTTTGCCAGTCAGGGTGTGAATAATAGAAGGATTGCAAAAAAGTTGATCACGAAAGCTGTAGAAAAAGCACCACAGGCGAAGTTGATCAAATACAAAGCTATTCGTTGTGATGTCTTCGGTGAAGATGCTGATAGTACTGAAGCGAAAGAGATGTTCAGGAACATCTCTCATGAAGATATTCTTGATGAAGAGACAGTCGCTGCCATCAGTAACTACTTTTCACGAATCCAAGATTTTAGCACTCTGTATGAGGTGATGAGTAATTTGGAAAACCATCCCACTGTTCTTGATGATCGAGATACGCGTGCAGAGGTCTACAGATGTATGGCCCAGGCGGCAGAAGTGCTACCAAACCATAAGCAAGAAGCCAAAGGATTATATGAGCAATCCGTTGATCTCAATCCGAAGGATGATCAGAATATCGCCCGTTATGCACAATTCTTGAATGAAACCGGTGAGTATGAGGAGGCGGTCGAACAGTTCAAGAGAGCCATCCAACTGGATCCAGAAGATGCGCGTTACTACCTGACTCTCGTGAATACGCTCATGGAAACTGCCAACGTGAATAAAGATGAAGTCGAAAAATATATTGAATTGGCTGAAAAGAACGCTAAAGGGGACCCCAAAATCTATCTCGGTGTAAAACTCTTGAGAAGAAGGACTGCATCATTCTTTGAAGGAGGTTAAGAGTCCATGCTCCTCGCCAGTTGAGAGAGATCATAGCTGTATTCTGTGAAATGGAATCCTGAACGAGCTCATGGCCAAAGGGGGGGGCTGTCCCAAAGTGTGAGGATGATAAAAAAGTTCTTTGGAAAACCCGTCTTCCTGGGCTAAGCATTCAGAATATGCTCTTTAAACCCCACGGTCTCTCCATCGAGTACTACCAGGAGGGTAAGGGTTTCGTGAATATCGGTCTGGGCAAGTATATGTAAGCGTGCCGATAGTTGTGGAATTCTCACGACACATCTGATGAAAATCGTCTTCGACATGGACAACACTCTAACCGACGATTTCGGCAATCGGCTCAGGCCGGGTATCGAGCCTCTTCTGAAGGGGTTGAAGAAGTCGGGGCACACGCTGGTTCTCTGGACCAACTCCGAGCGCAGGCGGGCGAAGCAGATTCTCTCGCACCATGACTTGACGGACTTTTTCAGCAGCTTCCTCTTTCGGGAGGACTACGACCCTCATCGCAAGGGGCTTCCCAAAGACATCCGCACCATCGATGCCGATCTTCTGGTGGATGACGATCCCAAGCAGATCGCCTTCGTCAAATCGGTGGGCAAGGAGGGGTTCGAGATCACCCCGTATCGTGGTCGTGGCATGGGCGGACAGCGGGAGTTGCAGGCGTTGCAAACCCTGATCAAACAGATGAGCAAAGGGGGAGGGTTTGGAGCGATGCTGAAGAGGGTGTTGGGGTGATCACCTCTTCTTCGGTAGTCCTGGATTTATAAGGTTGCATTGTTGTGGTGCACCAAGAGCCTAACCCTTCCGATAGGGTTCTTAACTCTCTTCGAGAATGAGAGTGGCTTCCTCACGAAACAGGCCATGCGTTGGCCACTTTATTGTTGAACCTCTCAATCAAGCTGCTCTTCCCGCTTATTGTTGAACCTCTCGATTAAACCTCTTCCCGCCCTCCTTACCAACAACGATATGCCGCTCAGGTGGAATCACTGCTCCATAGGAGAAGAGCCCATCGGTATTGTGTGATGAGGTGTTCCTTGGTCCATAATACGAATGGTACTATTTTGTCAGTTATATCTCTTTAGTGGAAGTGCCCCAAGAAGCACATATTTTCTCTGACATCACACTCTGTTTCATTTTTCTGAATACTGGAGCATTGCAATAATGGCCTCCCTCCCCAATTCAAGAAGGCAGCACGGTTTCTCTCTGTTGGAACTGGCCATCTCCATTGTGATCATCGGCATGGTAGTGGCAGCGGTCGCCGTTGGGCGCAATACCATGCGCAGCGGTGAGGCGTTCAAGGCGTATCAACAGTACATCAACCCCTGGGTGCAATCGGCCATTCAGCGCTATCAGAACACCGGACTCTCCGGTTTCGGCACCACCGGCGGTCTCAATGCCGACCCCTATAACTTCGGCGGCGGCACCATCGACCGTCAGAGCGCCACTTACGGCGATGGTCAGGTGACCGTGGTGTTCTCCCTCTCTTCAGAGATGCGGGTGGACGCCCTGGAGGAGCTACAAGGGGTCATCGAGAACGGCTTCGAATCGGCCCGTGCCATCGACTTCACGCAATCCTCTATCTCCGTTGCCTTCGAGATGGCGGGAGTGAACCAGACCACCGGCTCGGAAGTTGAAGAGGAGGTCTCTGCCGAAGCCACCGATGACACCAATGACACCAACGATGACACACCACCAACAATAAACATCGTCGACATTCTTCCACCCTCTCTTCTTTCACCAGC
>JADGBX010000213.1 GCA_015231265.1 Magnetococcales bacterium
CGCTTTATCGTCTACGGATGAAATGATTGCCTCTATCACAGTGCCCGCGCTCTCCAACAGGTTGCGTATGCTCCGCACTCTGGTCAAAGAGGCGTGTACCATTCTGAAATGCTCTGAGACATGCACCGAAGATCTTGTGCTCGCCGTTGATGAAGCGTGTCAAAACGTTATTCGTCACGCCTACGGACAGAAAGGCCAGAGCGATTCAGGTCAGAAGCCTGCTGGAGAAATGGTGTTGACGATTGTGCATCGTACGGGATCTATCGTCTTCCAACTCCGGGATTTCGGCCCGACCGTGGATCCTGAGACGATCAAACCGAGAGATCTCGACGATCTTCGTCCCGGGGGATTGGGTTGCCACTTCATCCACACAATCATGGAAGACGTGGCTTTCCTGGATATTGGTGAGGAAAAGGGAAATATCCTTCAAATGATCAAGACAATAGAATAAACCACCTTTGGGACGAGACTATGAACCATCACGCTGAAACACGAGACGACGTTGTCGTCGTCCTCTTTGAAGGTGACATTGATCTGGACTCCTCGCCAGCGGCACGAAAGATACTCCTCGGGCATGTGGAGGCCAAGATGCCGGTTGTGGTTGACCTCTCCAAAGTGACCTACATTGACAGCTCCGGCATCGCCAGTCTCGTTGAGGCGTTCCAGACGTCTCGTAAGCATGGACAACCCTTTGCCCTCGCAGCCGTCAGCAGCTCGGCTTTGCGTGTATTCAAACTCGCACGTCTGGATACGGTCTTCTCCATTGCCGAAACCGTGGAAGAGGCGATTACCGGCATCAATGGTGATCGCTGAGTCCATGGGCCTTTCTCCATGATGCGGGTTCTCCTCCCCTTTGGGGCATGCTACCTTCTGTGTGCATCTGTTTTTGGGAATGAGTGGGTTTAAGATCGTGACTGCAAGCCGTGGGAAGCCATCGTGTCGATTCTCGATCATTTGGAGCGCACCGGACAGAGAGTAACGCAGGGGGTGGCAACCATCGGCCTGGGGGGGGCGCTGTTTGCCGAGTCTCTGCATTGGATTCTCTTCGGCCATCTGAAAAAACAGCCTGTCCGGTTCTCTGCTGTTGTCGGTCAGATCATGGAGATCGGCATCCGTGCCTTGCCTATCGTCACGGTACTTTCAGCCACCATTGGAGTGATGCTTGCGATCCAAGGCATCCACACTCTGCGTATGTTCAGTGCCGAGTCGAAAGTGGTGATCGGGGTAGCGTTATCGGTAGTCCGGGAGTTCTCACCGTTGATCACGGGCATTCTCGTTGCCGGACGCTCTGGTTCTGCCCTTGCAGCCCGTCTGGGCACCATGACCATCAATCAAGAAGTGGACGCCCTGACGGTCATGGCCATCAATCCCGTCCGTTTTCTGATGGCTCCTCCCCTTCTGGCGATGGTGATCGCCCTACCGGCACTCACCTTTTTCTCCGATGTCATCGCTCTGTTCGCCGCTGGTCTCTATGTTGAGATGGATCTTGGCCTCAGCCTCAGCGCCTATGCTCTGCAAACCATCGATTTTCTGAGTGTCGACGACCTGATGCACGGCTTGGGAAAAAGCATGATTTTTGCGGTTTTGATCACCTTGGTGGGCGTGATCAACGGTGCATCTATCCGAGGAGGTGCTGAAGAGGTGGGCAAGGTGACAACGCAGGCGGTGGTTCAATCCATCGCAGCTATCGTCATTACCGATATGATTTTCGCTTTTGTGATGACCCGCGTATGAACGATTCCGAATCCATCATTGATGTGGAGAATCTGGTCACCCACTACGGCACCAGAATGATCCTCAAGGGCGTGACGATGTCGGTACGCCGGGGTGAGATCATGGTCATCATGGGCGGGAGTGGCTCCGGGAAAAGTACGCTTCTGCGTCACCTGATTGCTTTGGAGTGGCCCACCTCCGGTTCGATCAAGCTGTTGGGCAACGCTTTAGAAGAACTCGACAACGACGGATTTCATGCCCTACGCAAGAAGATCGGCGTCGCTTTTCAAGGCGGTGCCCTCTTCAGCTCGATGACGGTTGGTGAGAACATCATGCTGCCTCTGGCAGAGCACACCCACCTCGATCGACAAACCATGGAGATCATGGCCCGCATGAAGCTGGAGGTCGTTGATCTGGCCGGTTTTGAGAACCTGATGCCTTCGGAGCTTTCCGGGGGCATGCTGAAACGGGCAGCACTGGCCCGTGCCATCATCATGGACCCTCAGGTTCTTTTCTGTGATGAGCCCTCTGCCGGGCTGGATCCTGTGGTCTCCTCGGCACTGGATGAGTTGATTCTCCGTCTGCGGGATGCCCTGGGCATGTCACTTGTTGTGGTCACCCATGAACTGGAGAGCGCCTTTCGCATCGCTGACCGGATCACGGTGCTGGACAAGGGGCATATTCTCTTCATCGGTACGGTGGATGAGATCAAGAACTCAAGCAATGAACGGATTCAGAACCTGCTCAACCGGCGGACCGAGGAGGCCGAGCTGGATCCTGTCGCCTACCTCAACAGGCTGACAGGTGATAAGAGCGTGTGATCACTTCATATAGGCAAGGAGAACGGGTGTGAAATCGCACCGTTTGAACTACATCCTGGTGGGGGGGTTCACCCTGGCGATTCTGGCGGGCATCATGCTCGCCGTTGCACTGCTTACCGGACGGACCGGAGCCGTGGATCGTTACCACACCGTCTACACCCATGTAGGTGGCATCAAATACGGCACCCAGGTTCTCTACGAAGGGTACCGCATTGGTCAGGTTGAAACCATCGAGCCCATCGTCCACTCGGGACGAACCCGTTTCAAGGTGCACTTCTCCGTCATGCAGGGGTGGCATATTCCTCAAAGCAGTGTGATCCAGGTGGCAGCTTCCGGCCTGCTGGCAGCTATCACTCTGAATATTCATGACACCTCCGAGGATACAGAATCGAACAAATCCGAAGCGACCCCGGATGGTAATACGACACACACCATCGCCGCTTTTGCTCCCGACAGCTTCATTCCCGGTGAGGAGAAGAGCGATATCTTCTCCATGATCTCTTCGGTTGGTGATGAGATGACCGATCTGGCCGAGGGAGACGTGAAGCCGCTGTTGAAACGTCTCAGTAAGCTGGTCGATGGCGTGAATGCGCTGGTGGAGAACGACGGAGAGAAGCTTCTGGGCAACGTTACTGCCGTCTCCGGAGCTCTGGCGGGAGAGGCGCCGGATATTGCCAAGAATCTCTCCACCTTCTCCAAGCAACTTCTGGTGATCACCGAACGTCTCGAACACATCATGCGTAAGGAGAACACCACCCGCGTCGATTCCATCATTCATCACGCCGAGAAGACCTCTTCCAACATCGCCGACCTCACCACAGAGATGTTGACGACACGGGAGCGGATCGATGAAGCGTTGAGCCATGTTCAGACGGCTGCGAAGAGCCTGGACCGCATCATCAGTGGCAATGAAGAGAACGCCGACAAGGCGGTCCGTGATCTGCGCCATGTCCTTGAGACGGCAGCCCACCACATCGATGCGGTGGGTTTGCACATGGAGAACACCACCCGCAACATGGATGAGTTTACCCGGCGCATTCGCCAGAACCCCAGTCTGTTGCTCAACAGCAGCGCCCCTGGGGAGGAGTGATCATCATGTTCCGAACACGATTCCTAAAGCGCAGTTCCCTCTCTCTCGCTTCCTTGGCAGGTATGCTGCTTTTTCTCAGTGCATGCAGCAGCCCACCACCACCTCGGGAACACCACTATCGGTTGGATATCCCCACCTCAGCTACGCCCTCCAAAGCGAAACGGCACCGTTTTCCCAATGATGTTGAGGTTGCCCGCTTTTCGGCCAAGGGAATTCTCTCCAAACGGGAGATCATCTACACCAGTCCCGACCAACCGCTGACATTGAAGCAGTATAACTACCATCTCTGGTCGGAATCACCGGCCACTCTGGTCCAGGAACTGCTCACCGCCTATCTGCACGACAGCAATCTGTTTAAACGGACCATGACCTCCGACGTAAGGAACAACGCCCGCTACCGGATCAAAGGGCGTCTGATCCGCATGGAGCGCATGACCGGTCCATCACCCAAGGCGACGGTTGAGATGGAGCTGGGGCTTCGGGATACGAAAACCCGGAAACTTCCCCTGCTGAAACGGTATCGACAGGAGGAGCTCTATCAGGAGGATTCAGTGACAGCGGGCACGGAGGCGATCAACAGAGCAACGACCAGAATCTTTCAAGCATTCGCCGAGGATCTTCGTACCCTCCGGTGGCGGTAGACCGACTCTCTCGCCGGTGGCTTCGATCATTTCCGGGACTCTTGGTTTGATGAGAGATAAACACTGTGTTCGGAGTAATGCCTGAGACACCATCAGCCACTCCCTATTCATCCGGAAGGATAAAACGAACCAGTACAGGCAGGTGGTCCGATCCCAGTTCAGGACCGATCCATGTCTTTAGAACATGCAGTTTGGAAGAGTGGAAACAGTGGTCGATGGGCAGGGCGAAATAGGGCTTGATGGTGGGCCAGGTCCAGAATAGTCCCTCTCCACGATGACACGGCTCCAAACCCGTTCGATTCCTCATCTCCCGATAGTGCCACGACCATGGGGTTGCATTGAGATCCCCCATCAACAGAATGGGCTCTCCGGCCATCGCCGTTACACTCTCTGCCAAAACCTCCACTTGATTCAGAAAATGGCGACTGTAGTGTTCCGCATAGAGCACCGGCATGTGGATGTTCAGCACCTGCAACCTACGCCCTTCCACATCCAGATCAGCCCGAACCACCATCGGCATGTTGGAACTCTTCCCCTCTCCTAATACGTGGAAATCTACGATGGGGAACGTACTGAATATCGAAAAGCCGAGATGATTGGAAGAAGAACGTGAATAGGGGAAGAGAGCATCCAGCGGTTCAAGCTGGGGAAGTCGGCGCTTGGTCTCCTGCAGAAGCACCAGATCCGGTTTCTGGGCACGAATCCCATCGATCAGAGTATCGGTCTGCGTGTTATTGAGAAAGATGTTGAATGAGAGAGCCGTCACTGTTCGCCCCTGCGGGGGAGCGACCTGTTCGACGGGTAACAACAGGGGAAGGATCACCCCACAATTGACCAGAAGGGTGGCCAAAAAGAGCACAGCTGCCTTGCGGTGCCCCATCGGGACCGTCACCACCATACCGAGGGCCGCAAGCACCACGTACTGATAACGGAAATGGGATGCCAGATCGAACAGCCAGTACCACGCACCCAAGAATCCGATCACTGTCACAGCAAGAAGCACACACGCCGCCAACAGCGACAATAGGCGAATAGAAGATTTCACAAATGACATGAAACAGCGCCAACACCCACTCAATACGCCCCCAAACAGGACTGTTTATCACTCGTTACAATCACCTAGGGCGTGTCCTCAATTAGAACGAAATCGCGTTTGTGCCTGAAAATGCAGCAGGCAAGGCGTGAGGAGCGTGGTTTGGCACGGCCAAATGAGCGACG
>JADGBX010000214.1 GCA_015231265.1 Magnetococcales bacterium
TGGCGATCGCCATCGCCCGTGGTAAGCAGATCATCGACCAGTCGCAGGAGAGTGCTCTGGTTGAGCAGCTCCTCCATCTGCCTGCTCGCATCGAACAGGTTCTGACCCACGACGAGGAGATCCAGGGAATCGCCCGTGAGCTGATGCACGCCAACGGTTTTCTGTTTCTGGGGCGGGGCTCCTGTTTCCCCATTGCTCTGGAGGGTGCGCTCAAGCTCAAGGAGATCTCCTACATCCACGCCGAGGGGTATGCCGCTGGAGAGATGAAACACGGCCCTATCGCTCTGATCGACGATGATTTGCCGGTGGTTGTATTGGCACCCAAGGGGCGCTTGCTTGAGAAGACCGTCAGCAATCTGGAAGAGGTGAAGGCACGGGGTGGCCGGGTAGTGGTGATCTCTACCAAAGGTGAGGAGTCGGCCTCCACGGTCAGTGACTACTCCATTCCTCTGGTGGATACCGGAGAGTTCAGTGCGCCGATTCTGATGGTGGTGCCGTTGCAGCTTCTCGCTTATCACATTGCCGTGCACAAGGGAACGGACGTGGATCAACCACGCAATCTTGCCAAGAGTGTCACGGTAGAGTAGGGATCAACTCTGGATACGCGCTCTGTGGTGTGTCCTGTTTGTGGTCCGTACAATGACTACGGAACCAGCTCCAGAACCTGCTGCTCCCTGATCGTTCGGAGTCCGTGGCGTCGCGACTCCAACTCCTCCGATTCCGCAATCTGCTGCAACTGGGCGTTGGTCCGGCGCACCTCCCGCACGAATGCCTGCGAGGGGTAGAGCACGAACTTGGCGTCCATAATCTTGTTGCTGCGCCGACCGTGAATCTTCTCCGTAGTGAAACGGGTAATGATGCGGGCTTCCCGAATCTCATCCAGTGCCTTGATGACGGCGCGGATGTTGTTGCTGATCTTGGCGTAGCGCTGGACACCCGAGTCGCGCAGGATGGTGGAGAGGCGAATGGTGTAACGGGTGGAGAGCCCGGCTTGAATGAAGTTGTGCGACAGCCGTTTGTGAAACCAGCGCGCCAGACTGCTGCGATAGGTCATGCAGGTTTCGTAGTCCAGTTGGCGGAAGGTGAGATTCTCGATACTGGCAGTGACCAGTTGATTGAAACGGACGAAAGCCCGTGATCTCTTGCCGTGCTGCAACCAGTCCTCTCGTGTCTCCAGACCCACATTGGCAAACAGGGTGAACGACAGCTCTCGGGTGCCATCCAGAGGTTTCAATTCGATACTGGTGCGGGCACAGATCAGAAGCGCTTCCTTGATCTGATTGATGTTGTAGGTGTGTCCCCGCTGTTTCAGCTCCTGTTGCAGCTCATAGAGGCTGAACACCACACTCATCTGCTGGTCCAGAAACAGACCGCGACCCTCACAGGCCAGTTTGCGCAGAGCATCTTCAACCAGCTCTTCCCGCAATCCGGGATAGTAGTCCTTCTCTTCCCCTCTGCCGTTGATGATCCTGGCGGGAAACACCGTCACCTGATAGGCGCTCTTCTTATGCTTGAACTGACGCTGGATCGATGGCAGGTATTTACCTCCCTCGCGCCGAACCTTGCCCCAGAAATATTTGGGAATGGCGTCGTAGAGTTCAATGGTGTTGGAGTAACAACGCTCCACCTGCTGACCGGCATGGAAGAACGCGGCCAGTTCCAGGGGCATCTCCCGGCTGTATTCGGCCAGGGGTTTCTCCACCGCCGAGGCGATATCGGAGAGTCCACGCACAGGGGGTTGCCGATCTGGTGGCATCAGAGCGCCGGCTCGGGGGCGACGCTGCTGTCGATTGCCGGAGACGGTCCCCCGCTGTTTCTGGCGGAGAGCAGTCACGATCCCGTCTCACCGGAACGGTTCTCTTCGTTTCGATTCTCGCTGAAGAGATTGCGCCAGCGGACGCGCACCAAGAGCAGCAGTCCCAGCACCTCCAGAGTCGGCATGGTCACCATCACATAGGGGTTGCCCGAATCGATGGGCCAGAACAGTGGGACGAGCAGGGGAAGGTCCATCGCTTCCAGAAGGTTCGGAAAGAACCAGTAGAGCAGGAAGAAAGTGAGTATCGCGACCGTATCGGGGCGCTTCAGTGTGCGGCTGAGATTGTAAGAGACGATCAGCAGCAGATCCCGGGAAACGAAGAGGAGAATCGTCAAGATCATCCAGCCCGTGGTTACGCGACCAGGGCTCTCCAGCTCTTCAAGAATGGTATTGAATACCGATTGGGACAGCTCTTCCGGGGTCAGGGCAGCGGCAATACCGGCCACGACGGCCATCAGGAAGGTGTAGAACCAGCGTGGAGTCAGATCAATCAGAGTACGCCAGCGCCCATAGTTGGCGACCATCTCCAGGCGGCGCATCATTTCCGGACGTTTCGGTTCCATGATCGCGACCAGATAGGTCATGGTCACCAGGATGCCGAATGCAAGCATGGCAAGACCGCGCTGATACTCTCCCGGAGTGCCATTCTCTTTTGAGCCGGGGAGGAATCCTCCAAGCAGTGTAACGAGAAACAGTAGAAAAGTGATCCACGCCCACGGGCCGTTGCGCTCACCCAGTTCCAGAGCCATCAGATGCATCAGGGCCACCAGCCCCCAGAGCACAAGAGCGGCGAGTACACAGAGAAAGAAGCTCTGAGCAGCATAATCGGTACTATACCACGTCACTGTGTCGATAAAGCGTCCAGCATCTGAACGGATGGGAAGAAACAGCTCCTCCAGGACCGACCAGACCGCAGGCAGAGAGAGCATGCCCAGAAGCACGACCGGATGGATGCGCCGCTTTTTCGCCGATCTCTGTTTGCGAATCTCCATCAGAACCCCGGCCAGGGTGAGGATCTGTACCATCAAGGCGCAGCCGGTGAGCCAGAGTATGGTCAGGATGATATCGATGCCGAGGCTGGGATTGTCGCTGTCAGGGCCATGAAACAGGGAGAGAATGATAAACGCCGCCAGGGCAATAATGCCCCCGTACCACGCCGCTGAAGTGCTGCCGAAGAGCCGCCCCCAGGCAAGGGACCACGGGTGCATGGCCGAAAGGCGCACACCATCCCAGGAGCCGTCGGAGAGCTCCTGCGTCATGGATTGTCCCGCTTGGCCCGCACCCCAGACAAAGGTGAAGATGACAAACAGAATCAGGGGGAGCCGGTTATAGAAGCGCACATCGGCAAACTCACTGAACACGCCACCGAGATAGAGAATCACCGCCATTAAGACGGGAATGCCGATCAGGCGGGGCAGCGTCATCTCCAGCCAGAGGTGTTTGCGAAACTCGGGATTCATTCCGCCACCTCTTCTTCACGGTCGTGACGCCGCATTCGATCCAGATAGACATGCTGGAGATTGCGTTTTTCATTGTGCAGTTCGAGCAGAGGGAAATCGTTGTTGATCAAGGTCCGAAGGAGCTGCTCCTGCTCCTGATCTCCCCCCTCAAGCGTGATGTGTGCGTCCAGACCGACGACGCTGCAGTCGAAGATGCCGGGAATCTGCGTCAACTCCCGAGAGAGCTCACGATCTGATGGCAGGTTGGAGAAGCGGAGACGGAGCATCCGTCGGTCATGGTCGGTGACCATGTTCGCGCCGTCACCTCCTACCAAGTTACCGCTGGAGGGAGTGGTCTGCAGACTCTCCATCACGATGTCTCTGGGACCATGCATTGCCAGCATGTGGGTGGAGTACTCCTCCAACTCGCTGAGAATGTGCGAGGAGACCAGGATGGTCATCCCCTCGTCACGCAGGCGGCGCAACAGTTTGGAGAGCGCCAGTCGCGCTTCCGGGTCCAGGCCGGAGGCTGGTTCATCGAGGAGAAGAATCTTCGGTTCATGGACAATTGCCTGCCCTACACCAAGACGCTGCCGCCACCCTCGTGAGAGTTCACCTGCCCGTTGTGTCCGGCGTTTTTCGAACTCCAACAGATGGATGGTCTTCTCAACGGCATTGGAGAGAGCCGGCTCCTTGAGTCCCTGACTGCCACCGGCGAACAGAAGGCACTGTTCGACGGTAAGATCGTTGTAGAGCCCGAAGAAATCAAGAAGAAAACCGATTCTGGCGTGACAGGCCCGAGGATCTTCCTGGGTGTCGATACCGTCGATGTGGATGGTGCCGGAGAAGGGGGGTTCCAGGGCAACGATGCAGCGCATCAGCGTGGTTTTGCCTATGCCATTGGGACCGACAAGGGCGGTAATTCCACCTTCGGGGATCCGGCAGGAGAGGCCGTCCAGCACCCTCTGTCCAGGATATTCGAAGACCAGTGAATCAAGAGTGATCATGAAATCTGCCGATCCGTACCATCGTGTCATCTGCGTGAATAGACATCAAAATCCCGCAATTCTAACACAAAAAAACTGTGTGAAGGCAGACAAAAACAGCCATGGTCAAGGGGAAGTCATGTTTCTATCGGAACCAGTGGCCACCGTGGCGTGGCATTGACCGAAAGATCGCCGGTGGCGCCCCGTTCCAGGTGCATCCGTCCGGCCAGAGCGATCATTGCGCCGTTGTCGGTGCAGAGGGAGAGGGGGGGGAAGTAGGGAAAGATGCCGAGTTTGGCGCCCCGCTCCTCCAGGATCTCGCGCAATCGTCGGTTGGCGCCAACGCCTCCGGCGACGACGAGAGTATCGGCGCCCACCTTCTGACAGGCGGCCATCGCTTTAATGGCCAGAGTCTCCACAAGCGCTTCCTGATAAGAGGCGGCCACATCCCGGCGGTGGTGCGTGCACTGCATCGCTTCCTGGTTGCGATGACAGTAGGTGCGCAGAGAGGTTTTCAATCCGGAGAAGGAGAAGTCGAAGCGGGTTCTATCCAGAAGGACGCGGGGAAAGGGGATCGCTGCACGGTTCCCGCCCAGCGCCAGTTTAGAGATGGCAGGGCCACCCGGATACCCCAACCCCAGCAGGCGGGCGCCCTTGTCAAACGCCTCGCCGACCGCATCGTCACGGGTTTGACCGAGGATTACATAGTCACCGAATGCACGGGCATGAACCAACAGAGTGTGTCCGCCGGAGACCAGCAGGGCCACAAAGGGGAAAGTGATCTGAGAGCCCGGTGTCAACAGAGGACTCACCAGATGGCCCTCCATGTGGTGAATCGGTAGCAGAGGAATGCCCAGCGAGAGGGCCATCCCTTTGGCGGCTGAGACCCCAACCAGCAGGGCACCCACCAAGCCGGGGCCGGTGGTGACGGCAATGGCATCCAGTTGGTCGGCTGTGGTCTCCGCATCGCGCAGGGCGGCGCGAATCACCGGTGAGATGCTCTGAATGTGGGCACGACTGGCCAGTTCTGGTACGACACCACCGTAGAGGGCGTGAAGATCAATCTGGTCGAAGACGGCGTTGGAACGCATGCCGTTCTCATCGACAACCGCCGCAGCGGTTTCATCACAACTGGTCTCGATCCCCAAAACCCGCATACTCTTGTCCCAATTTCCCAATCGACCTATGCTGCCATATGGCCCGGAAGGTTGAACACCTTCCCATGTGCAGG
>JADGBX010000215.1 GCA_015231265.1 Magnetococcales bacterium
ACGCCAGGGAGAACGGCGTGGACGTCATCTTCATCGACCCGCTTCAGGACGCGATTCTGGCGGCGGAGAACCTGAACGAGCAGGCGCGCGGCGCGATGAACGTCTTCCGGCAGGTGGCGGAGCTGGCGGACAGCGCCGTCCACCTGGTCCACCACAACGTCAAGTCCGAGACCCCAGGAGAGCAGCACTCCGCACGAGGCGCGAGCGCCATCTCGGGCGTCAGCCGGGGAATGGAGTCCCTCTGCGTGGCGAAGTCGGAAGACCTCCAGAAGAAAGGCATCAGCGAGAACGACGGAAGGCGGTATCTTCGGCTCGACACGTCGAAGAGCAACTACAGCCCGACCAGCAGCGATTTCATCCTGCTCAGGCAGGAGTCGGAAGAGGTTCCCCAGAGCGATCCGGTGGGCATCCTCGACGAACATAACGCCGATGGGCTGGACGGCGGAGCGGACACCCACAGCGAAGCGGTGGACCCCTTCCACGAACAGCTGGTAGACCGCATCGAGGAGATCATTGGCGACTCGGAGTACACAACGCTCCCCCAGATCGCCAAGGCGCTCATCGAGCAGCCTGACTCTATCATCCCCACTGAGTGGGGTGAGATGAGGGAAAGCCGCATCCCTCGCAAGGTGGAGGACGCCATTCTGGAAGCCATAGGGGCCATCTACTCACAGAATGGGATCTGGTACGGCGTCGAGAAGAAAAGGGTTAAGGGGCGTCAGACGAGGTGCGTTGTCCCCATCGCCCACGAAGAAGAGAGCATGTAGTCTCCCTGAAGCACCGAAACCGATCACGGGAACCAACTGGGCGATGCCGCTTCAGGCATCGTTCACCGCGCACCACCCGCGCCGGGTCACAGATATCAGCACGCCCCGGCCAAGGGGGCCAGCTCACTCCCCAACCCGGGCCAGGGCCTGATCCAATACGCTTCGGGAAAGGTACATCCCATTCACGACCAGGGTCTCCATGACAGGCCTTGCCAGCGGTATGAGCCCCCGTTGTTTGGCGACCAGCACGCAACCCAGCGTGCCGCGCACCGGTAGGTCATGAGAAGCGGCGCACTTCCGCCCCGCCAGGTCATCCAACACGGCCACTACGTCGTCATCCTGACGCGATAGCGCGGTAGCCAGCACGGATGATTCGCCCGGCCCCAGACCCCACGCGGTGACGGAGCCCGGTGTGTCAGGAGGCGTCACGGGCTTCAGCCATGCGCACCTGCCCAACGCCTTGGCCGTGCTGTCTCCCGCCCCGCGCCGGAAGATCTCTTCGAGAACCGGCTCGGGAACAAGGCACGCCCCGAAAAGCTCCCTCAGAAGTTCGAGGTGTTTGGCGCGCCCCAGAAAGATCAGCGGTGAGGCGTTGATGACGGCGGTCTCAGCCACGGGACAGCTCTCTGTCCAGCTCCTGGAAGTCGACCTGGAATACGTCCTGCTGCATGCCGGACAGCGCCAAGAGAAAATCGGTGCGGTCGAGGCCAGCCATGCGGGCGGCCATCTCCTGGGAGATGCGTCCCTGCTGGTACCACGAAGCGGCAGCAGTGAGGCGCATCTCCGAGGCCAGATCGTCCGGCGTGCGTCGCAGGGCAGCCAACAGGGATTCTGGGACTTCGAGGGTCAGCACGGTCATGGTCGTTCTCCGGCATGTGGCAGTCATGAAAAGGACCAAATCTATTCTAGCACAATGCATCTAGCAAAGATCAGTAGCGCCTCCTCTGTTTCAGCCGAAACGCCCACGAAGGGCTCCGGGGCAGCACGCGGGAGGGTCCGGAGGGCCCCCGACCCCGGGATCCAGCCGCGTGACCGAGGTTGCCGAGCACTTCGCAACCCCATGCACGGCGTGACCGGCGAGGAGGTGCTGCGTGAGGCCCTGAAGAGGCCGCTGCGCGACGGCTGGTAGGCCAGAACGTGCCACGGGAACCAAAGGGGCGATGCCGCTTCAGGCATCGCTCGCCTTGCTTCGCCAGCGCCAGTCCCCAAACGGCAAAGCGACACGGGGCAGGAAGGAAGGGTCTGGCGGGCCCAAAGCCAGACGGATCCAACCGGGAGCACCTGTTTCGGGGAGGCGTTGGCGGCATCGGTCTCAGCCGCATGACACCGCCACCAACGATCCGACATACACCCAAGGATTTTTTTGCCGGGGAGAGAACTTCCAAAACCGGCCACGTCACATAGTTTCATGCAGCGCGTTGGATGCGCAGCGTCACAGGACTTCGGAGAGAATAGAGAAGAGGAGGAAACAAAAAACGGTGCGTGAGATCACTTCACACATGGCCACTCTGAAGTCCCCGCGTTGGGCTTCCGGTCGCTGCTTATTCAGACCAACCTCCTATAAGTAGTGGAGATGTTGCATGAAAAATGAAGCAGGAATCGGGGAAGGTTCCAACAACTTCGAAGAGGGACAGGGCATCGAGGAAGAGGACCGCGAGGCGCGGATCCCCTCGGTGGACGGTGGTGCATCTGGAGCAGATGCCGACGGGGCAGCCAAGGCTGCCGCCACCAGAGAGGACACTCCGACCGAGGAGCCCCGCGGGGGAGCTCGGAACGGAGACGCCAGCCTGAGCAATGGGGGAATCGCCAAGAGGCGGACACCCCTGAAGTTCGCCCCGAGGGGGCCAGTACAGGCGGCGCGGAAGGTCGGGGCCTTGAAGAAAGGCGCGAGACCACTGGCGAAGATGCCGCGGAAGATCGCGATTGGCGGCATGAAGGGCAAGGTCCAAGACGGGGCGGACCCCGTTGAGAACGGCGAAGGGGCCCCGGTTGGGGCCGATGCGGGCAATGAGTCCACAGCAAGGGTCGTTCTCCCAAAGGCTGCCGCGCGGCGCGCCTGTGCCGCAGACGTACACAGTGGGAAGCCGGGCGGATCAGAGGGGGCAGCACGACCTGATTCCAGCAAGGAAAATAGTGTTGAGCCCGGTGAGCAGAGGGAGGGCTATCAGGCGCTTCTGGACCTCGGAGTCAGGCCACTCTGGGGCCCCAAGCTTGCGGGACTCGACGTGCCTCCAAGACCCTGGGTGTCGAGTGGCAACATCCTCGCTGGAAGCGTATCGGTTCTGCACGGCCCCGGGGGTGCCGGCAAGACGCAGTATGCCATCCAGTCGGCCATCAACATCACACTCGGCAGACCATGGGCCACGATCGATCCCGTGGGGCAGTTCAAGGTCCTGTACATCAGCCTTGAGGAAGATGCCGTCGAGATCAGGCGCAGAGTCGATGGCTATTGCCAGCAGAGCGGCATCGACAGGCATGATGTCATGAGGCGTCTGGCGGTCATCGGCTCCGATACGGGCAGCGGGCTGCTCGTTAAACAAGAGGACGGCAGTGTCGTAGATTCGCCATTCTGCAAAGCTATCATGATGTTTGCCAGGGAGAGTGGGATCGGAGCGATCTTCGTCGACCCTCTTCAGGACGCGGTGGACATCGAAGAGAATCGCAACGAGCACGTCCGGGCAGCGGGAGACATCTTCAGGATGATGGCCCGGTATTCTGGGAGCGCCGTCGTGCTGCTGCACCACAACAACAAGGGCGGCAAGCCCGGTGATCAGGATGGGCTCCGCGGTGGCAGCGCACTGGCCGGGATCGCCAGGTCGATGGAGAGCATCTACAAGGCCATTCCCGCTGATCTCTCAAAGGCCAACATCACCCCGCTACCAGGCTACAGCTATACCCGTGTCGATCCTTCGAAGCGGAACTACGCCAGCGACGGCGACGGCCCGATCATCCTGAGCCACGAACCAGAGACCCTCGGAAACGGCGATGAGGTGGGGGTTCTCGTCGAGGCCAAATCCGAAGCTTCGCAGGCCACCGACGACCATGAGAGGAAAGCCTTCAGGGCCGAGGCGGTCCCGTCCATGGAGCGGGAGATCTTTCAGGAGCGTCTGGTGGATCAAATGGCAGAGATCATAGGGACGAAGAAAGAGATGGTCTTCGTCCACCTGGTCCAAGGTCTAGCGAAACATCCGGACTGCCCGCTCCCCAGCCTGCGGGGGAAAAAGCTCGAGAGAGGCCGCATCCCCCGGTCGGTCGATCGGGAGATCACCGAGGCCATCGAGTCGGCGTTCCCGAGCGGCGAACACCGGTTCGTGATCGAGAAGTTTCCCGACGAAAGTCGTGGCGGCGCATTGACGCGCTTCATCCGGCTGGAGCGAATTCCCCTCTCGGACGAAGAACTGTACGGGAGCGTCGTTCAGGCCATGGCCGACCTCGTCGATGACGACCAATCGGCCATCTGGTTCGAGGACGGGAGTGTGGGCGTCCTGTACGAAGACGCCCTCCTGGCCGCTGTCTGGCATCAGGACTCTCCGTTCGCCGGGTTCATGGATGATGCGCAGGCGGGCAGGATCCCGGAGGCGCTCGACCGCCAGGTGGAGGAGATGCTCGAAAGCTACCTCAGCCTGGAGGGCGAAGAGTACACGGTGGTCACGAGGCCCTTGGACGGACGAGAGGTGCGGGTGTTCACTCAGCGCTTCCAGCCGGCCCGTCTTACCGCGGCACGCGACGCCCGGCACATCACGCCGGAGGCCATCTCTGAAAGCGAGCCGAAGTCGCGCCCGGCCGTCTCTCCCGACGCGGGAGCCGACGATGAAGAGGAGCTAAAGCGCCTCACGCATGCCGAGAGATACCAGATTGTCATCCAGGCCATGGCCGACAAGATCCTCGACGAGCGGGAGGGCGTCCCATACCTCAATGCCGTCAAGGTCGCCGTCTGCCACCCAGACTCGCCGCTCACCGCGTTCAGATACGACGTGCTGAACGGGGAGATCGTCCCCGACCTGGACCGGGAAGTGAACGAGATGCTCCAGACCCACAAGAGCTTGGAAGGCGAGGAGTACACGTTGGTCACCAGGAGAGTGAAAGGCAAGTTGACACGGGTGTTCATCAAGCGGTGGCATGAGGCGGCCTGATCCTCCACCCACAGCGACAACCTCATTGGAGCCCGCGGCAGAGATGTCGCGGGCTTTTTTCTCGCTGTTCCGCCTTCTGTGGTCACCTTGTAGGATGCCCAAATCGGGAGCGGTGGTTTACAACCCCCAATGACGAGCTACAGAAAAACAAGCCCGCAACCACAGTGGCTACGGGCTTGTTCCTTGTGCCTGTCAAGTACAAAACCAAATGTTGTCAATTACTTCAGCCTCACCCCCATCTCGTTTTGGGTCGCCTCCCCGGACTGGATTCTCCTTTTCGCCTCCATCTTGGCGGCAAGGCTGTTCCTTCCTCCCCCCTTCATACGAGACTTCAAAGCCTGATTGCTCAGGTGGGCCACACTATCCTGATGCTGCTCAAAATTGGTCTTTTTGTTTGGTTCTGACTCGGATCGATAACCGCCACCTGCATTTTTTTGGGCTACTTCCCAAAGTCTTCCAAGAAACCCCATCGTTTGCTCCTTGTTAGCTGAACTCCCAATATTCATGGAAATGCACATGATCGTGGTCACTATTTGCGCGATTGG
>JADGBX010000216.1 GCA_015231265.1 Magnetococcales bacterium
TCAGATAGCGGGCGGCGAACAGGGAGGCGTAGGATTGATCGTAGTTGAGGGTGAAGCCGACGATGTTGAGGCGTTCCCGGCTCAGTTTGGGGATGAGATCACGCTCCAGAACCGCGATGGTGGCGGCATCCAGGGTCCGGATCGTCTCCAGGGAGGGCGAGCCGGCCGGTGTGATGTTGATCATGGCCTGCGACTTGAGATCGGCGAGAAACCGGGTCTGTCGCGCATCGCTCAATGTCACCCCGGGCAGGCCGAAACGGTGGTGAAAGGCCAACATGTAGGGGTGTTCGCCGTAGCCCTGGGTGTGGTAGACGAACCGTTTGTAGTCGGTCCCGGCCACCACGCCCGGAATGGCGAGAAAGGCGGAGAGGCAGGATGTTTCGACCGAGTCACCGAATACCCGATCAAGGTGGGACTTGAGTATCCCGGTCTGAATCGAGGGCCGCAGTGGCAGTGCCCACGGCATGGCAATCAGAAAGACCGGGACCGGCATGGTGTGGACTCCTTATACCGTGTGGTCAACGTGGTTCAGACAGCATGTGAAGCATGCGTTGAAATCGCTCCCCGGCCTGGGATAGACCGTCGAGCAGGGTGTCGTCCAGTTCGTTTTCCTGCAGGGTGTCGCTCTCCAGATTCGACTGGTGAGGACCGTACCCCATGCGCAGTACGGTGTTCTGGAGGCGGTCGGCCAGGAAGACCGACAGTGCCCGGTAGAACCGAGACGCGAATCCTTGATCGGCAGCGAGTTTGGACTCCAGGGCCGAGCGGGGAATCTCCAGCACTCGGGTCGGGTCAACCGCTGTCACCGATGCGGTGGGCGGGGACTGGTTGACGAAGGAGATCTCCCCCAGCATCTCACCGGCGCCCAGGGTGCCCATGTCGCCCAGCCTTTCGATATCGACCCGCATCCGGCCATCGAGCACGATGAAGAGGGCGGTGATTGGTCTGCCCTGGGTGATTAAGGTCTCCCCAGTGTCGACCCGGCGTTGCTGACCATTGTGCACCAGCCACTCGGCATCCTCGTCGCTCAATTGGCCCAAAATATACAGGACTTTGCGCATTTCCGTCTCCCGGTGATTCTGTTACAGCAACTGTCGTTGTGCCAGCCGTTTGAAGGGGCCGTCGGCAGCCATCAGTGTGTCGTAGTTGCCGCTCTCGACGATTGTACCCTGGTCCAGTACCAGAATCCGGTCGGCGTGGCGAATGGTGCTCAAGCGATGGGCAATCACCAGACGCGTCACATCCAGCGCGGCCAAATTGGCGGCAATGTGGGACTGGGTCAGGTTGTCCAGGGCGCTGGTGGCTTCGTCGAGCAGCAGAATCCGGGGCCGTCTGGCCAGAGCCCGGGCGATCATCAAACGTTGGCGCTGGCCACCGGAGAGACTTGCGGCACCATCCAGGATCATGGTGTGCATACCCATGGGCATGGCGCGGATATCGTCGTCGAAACCGGCCTGCCGTGCCGCATCCCACGCCTGCTTCAGGGTGAGGGATTCGACGCCGGCGATGTTCTGGTAGATCGATCCGGCCAGGATTTCGCCCTGTTGCAGAACCACACCGATCTGACGGCGGACCGCTTCGTGGTTGAGGGTGCTCAACGGTTTGCCATCGAAGAGGATCTCACCCGATTCCGGCGTCTCGAATCCGGCCAGCAGCCGCATGATGGTCGACTTGCCACTGCCGGAGCTGCCCACCAGAGCGATGAACCCTCCGGCTCGCACCGCAAAGGAGAGCCCCTTCAGAACCCAGGGGGCGTCGGGCTGGTAGCGGAAGCGGAGATCACAGCAGGAAATGCCTCCCACCAGCCGGCCCGGGTCGTTCTGTTCGGGGCGACGTTCGGGGGTGGCGGAGAGGAGCGGTTCGGCCCGCTCGATCAGGGGGATGGCGGCCAGGCCCCGGGTGGTGGCCAGGGCGATGCCGGTAATGGCAGCAAAAAGCTGGCCGAAGGCGGCGTTGAAGGCGAGAAAATCGGCAGCGGTGAGGCTGGCGGTTTCCGAGCCGTCGAGCGCCATACTGCGGGCGGCGCCATAATAGAGAATCACCGTGGCCAGCACCGGATAGGCGGACTGGAAGATTTCCTGACCGTTGGCATAGCGTTGACCGGCGACTTGGGCCTGCTTCTGACCGGCGAAGAGTCGGGCCCAGACAGCAAAGGCGCGGGGTACCGCCGCTGCAACCTGGAGTTTGCCAGCGCTGTTGATCAGTTGCAGCACCACGCCTTGAACCGTGCCACGGTGTTGGGCGTGTTTGCGTTCATGGCGGAGCTGGCCTATGCCGAGTAGCACGATGACCAGCGCTGAAACAAGCACCAGCGCCAGCGCGATCAGAGCCAATCGCCAACTGTAGTGGAACATCAGGATCAGGCTGAAGAGCGAGAAGATCCCCCCCAGCAGCGCCGACACCCCCATGGAGGTGAGAATACGGCGGGCGGCCTGGATGCCCATGACCCGTTCGGAGAGATCGCCGGAGGTAAAACGCTTGAAGAAGGTCACCGGCAGCCGCAACAGACGGTCGAACAGGGCCGATTGCACCACCAGGGAGGCGCGGGTTTCGATCCGGAGTAGGGCGATGGACTCCACCAGTCCGAAGACGCTGGAAGAGATCGCCGAGGCGATCAGCACCATGATCAGCAACAGCAATTGGTCGGCATCGGCGTTGGGGATGACGCTGCCGAACAGAATCCCGGTCATCACCGGTACCATGAGGGCCAGTCCCCCTACCATCGCTCCCATGGTCATAAATCGCACGCCATCGGCCCGACTGCCGCGCAGCGCGAATCGGATCATGCCGCCCAGGCCGTCGATGCGGTCGGGCAGGGGAGGGTAGAGCATCACCGCGTCCGGTTCCAGTGCGCGAACATCGGCGCGAGTCAGGGGCCGGGATCGGGGGGCGTCAGCTGAGTGGATCCGCCATGGGTGACGCTCCCCCGGCACAAGCGTCACCGGAGTACCGTCGTTGCGCCGGGCGATCACCACCCCCCCGGACCGCGTGTGCCATCCCTCACGCAGCAACACTTTGCGGCTGCGCAGTCCCACCTCTGTCAGGATGGCGGTGACAGCGTGGTGGAAGCGGTTCTCATCCAGCTTGGGCGTGTCAGCGAGGTCGGACCGTCGGGCCAGGGGGCGGGACGGGGCTGTGGGGATCTCCACACCCAGCGCCTCGGCAGCCCGATGGCAGAGGCTGCGCAGTAGGCTTTCGGCATCGGTCGTGTCTGGGAGAGCTTCTGTGGTCGAACCCGGGCGGGCGACCTCGGCCAACGCCGTCATGGCGTGATGCATCGCCTGGTCCGACATGGCGTGGCGATGGCCCATGGCGTCGATGGCGTGCTGTTCTTCCGTCAGGGTGCAGTGGATCAGGGTCGCCATCACTAGAGTGTGGAAGCGGTCCAGAATCGGCCACACCTGATCCGCCACCCGGCGTGCACTTCCGGCCAGACACACCACCCGGCTCTCTTGGGCTGCCACGACCCAGGTCCGATCGGTCAGTGGCAGCGGCATCTCGGAGTCGGTGGACTCCGGCTCCCGGTCAAGCACTCCCAAACCGCCCGACTCCGCCACCACCCAGACCGGCGTCCGCGATCGCCCTTGCAGACGTTCGCCGTGACGCAGGGTGATCCGGGATCCCACCACGGCCCGGTGTTCAGGCGGCACCGCAACCAGTTCGGCCAGAGCATCGGAGAGGGTATCGATCCAGCCGTCAATCAACGCCATGCGTTCTGGAATCGGTAGGTTGTCCAGGGCGGAACGGTCGGGCAGTTTGACCACCTCGCTGCCAGGGGTGGCGGTGACCAGGAGGTGAAAACGCTCTGGGATAGGCAGTCCCGGCAGCAACCCGCCATCGGCAACCGTAGCCAGCAGACGTCGCCGACCCGGTGGTGCGTGATCGCCTGATCCATCCATGGCGACCAGAAAGAGAAACACCCGCCCGCTCCGCACCAGCCAGAGTCCGTGCGGATCATCAAGCAATAGAGGTCGATTCGCCGCTAACGACTGATGAATGCTGCCGGGAGGAGGGGCGTCAAACAAGGTGGGGCGTTGTTGTGGTGTGTCACTCATGCCAACTCCACGATTTCGCCCACCAGAGCGGTATAGGTGCCGTTCAGGGCCATGAGCGTGGTGTGATCGCCCCGTTCCACCACCCGGCCCTTCTCCAACACGATGATCTCATCGCAGTCGCGGATGGCGCTCAACCGATGCGAGATGATGACACAGCCGCAGCCACGACGGCGCAGACGTTCGTCAATCGCCTGTTCGGTGATCGGATCGAGGGCAGCGGTCGCTTCGTCCAGAACCAGCAGGGCGGGATCATTAACCAAAGCCCGGGCGATCTCAAGACGCTGGCGCTGGCCACCGCTGAAGTTGTCGCCACCCTCGGTTACGGTGGAGTCGTAGCGTCCGGTCCGGCCCATGATTTCATCCAGAATCATGGCGTCCTCGAGCGCCCCGACGATCCGCTGCTCCGGGATGGTGGCATCCCAGAGCGTGAGGTTGTCCCGCACCGTTCCGGCAAAGAGCACCACCTCCTGATCGACGTAGGCCACCCCTTCGGCAAACAGCTCCGGGGGTATGACGTTGATGGCGCGTCCATCCAGAGTAATGCTGCCCGACCAGGGGGCGTGCAACCCACAGATCAAGCGTCCCAGGGTGCTCTTGCCGCTACCGGAGCGCCCTACCAGTGCGAGCCGTCGGCCTGGATCGAGTCGGAGCGAAAACCCCTCGATCAACGGATCGTCCAGGGGGTGATAACCGAAGGTGATATCCTCCATCACCAGTTGGCCCCGGAGTCGTTTGACGTCCTGTTCCGAAAGCGGCGGGGGTGCGGGCGGAACCGGATAGCGGAAGAGGTCGGCCAGCCGGGCTAGATCGCCTCGGATGATCTGAAGGTCGCTACCCAGGGCAGCCAGCTCCTGGACCGGTCCCGAAAAGCTGGCCATGAGACTCTGAAACGCCACCAACATGCCGATGGTCATCCCCCCCTCCAGTACTTTGATCCCGCCCAGACCCAGGATTACCACCGTGGTCAGGGCGGTGGTGAATGTGGCGATGGTGGTGGCGGAGAGATTCAACAGACCCAACCGCAGATGGGCGATCTGGGTGTTAGCCTGGAACCCGGCAAAGCGTCGGAACGCCTCATCTTCGGTTCCGTTGGCCTTGAGGGTCTCGATGGCGCGGATCGCTCCCACCGAGGCCGAGACCATCTTGCCGTGTTCGTTGAGATAGTGGTGACTCAGGGTGCTGCGACGCCGGGCCGTCAGCCGCAGTACCAGAAAGTTGCATCCGGCCAGAGCGATACCCACCGCCGTCAGCATGGGATCGAACAGCACCATCACGCCGGAGTAGAAGAGCAGAGCGGTCAGATTGAACAGATTGGTCGAGAGCCGCCCGGAGAAGAGGTTTGCG
>JADGBX010000217.1 GCA_015231265.1 Magnetococcales bacterium
AGGCTTGATGAAGCACTTGAAACTATTTTGTTTGACTCTTCTGTTGTGTTCAAGCCTGCTAATGTGGTTACAACTGATAATGGGGCGTTGTTCCAAGTGTTCAGTATTCGTGCCTATCAAGAGAGTGAAACCCTATTTCAACAGATCGCCTTTCATCCCGAACAGTTGATCAATGGTGAAACACTCCAGAACTCTTTTAAAGAGTCTCTGGAGAGTAAGCAGGAACACCTTGTCGATTCTGTAGCCACCTATATTCCAATACAAAGAAATGGGTATCAGGGTAGAACTTCCCTTTTTCAAGCCAAACCCCATGGAATAGATGTAACTTTCAGTGCTGAAGAGGTTGATGTTGATATAAGTGAAGACAGTATTATATTGCCAGTATTTAACAAGAGATATAGATATTATTGTTATATTGACATTCCGTCATCTGAAGGGGGTGGAAACCACCTGAACGATTTGACATATATTGTTTGGCAGCCGTTTGACAGTGAGCTGGTCTGTGTGAACGGAAATGAAAGTGTGCCGTCTGAGGATGAATCAGGAATACGTGCTGATGGTGTCTCCATGCAAAGGGTCTCATTTACGTGGGATGAACTCGGTTTCGGCGGTGTTCTAGGCGTCATCTATCGTGGGCCGTATCAACTGATTTTGGATGAGAGAATAGGGAGGGTTATTGAGAGGGAATTGGATAGTGTTCCTCTGCAGATCATTGCATTCCATTGTTACGATCTCACTGATCAGGCTAAGGATCATGAACACAAGGGGAATGAGCATGACCCTTCTCAGGATACAATAGATTATCGGAAAAGAAGGCGCGATCAACGTCTGGATGGGTATAAATCGCAAATTGCCCTGGACGATGAGAAAATAGATGAGCTTATGGAGAAATTTTCCCGGTGCGATACAGACGTAAAGGATGAGTCGTTCAACCTGTTTCCAGACTATTATGGGAGTCTGTCCAAAGAGTATCGAGTCGATGGTCAAGGTGTCGAGATGGTGAGTTTTTCTGACTATTTGCCGCCCTTGATCAATCTCTATCTCACCTTGTTAAAGGAGATTCAACACAAACGCGACAGGGGTGAGGTGAGTTCGAGAGCTTTGAATGTATTGCAAAATATGGGTCTTGATTACCAGTCTATGGACCGGTTCATGCGTCGTCCCGATGTGGTGTGGTACCTCACGGTGAAGGAAGAAAAGTCTCTTCTAGGTACAATACTCAAGCCTGTTAAAATGACCAATGACAGGAATAACGCTGTTAACGGTACGTCCTCGTTGGTGGCATTTCTTGCAGCCCATCGCCATCCGGATCAGGCTGAGGAGATGGTGGAGTGGATCAATAATATGAGTCCAGTGCAGCACTACTACGCTTTGACTCTGATGGCGCAAGGGTATCCAATCGCTTTATTGAAAAAGGCTGATCTTATCCTGGATCAAGAAGTTACTGACACCCAACAAATCGGACCCGCTTTATTGCTTCATGATAATCCCAAAGAGAAGGAGATGGTAGCAGTCACGTATGAGGACGTGCATAAGCCCACTAACAAATTATCGACAACGTTCAAAACTCTGAGTGAGGCGATCAAGTTCAAAGAATACGAGAAAGACATGAGGAACTGGTTCAAGTCTGAGATCGGGTTTATTCCAAGTCTTAGCACAATGGGTGTTATTCAGAAACAGGTTAATCAAAGGAAATGTTGGGATGAGGCCAGAGATCTGGTCCAAGACCTGTCTCCAAGCACTAAGATTGACACGCTCCAATCAAAACTCTTGGAGAAGGTCAGATTTCATCGTCACGCAAGCTTAATCAGAGAGGTGATCACGAATCTCAGAAGCAGGGCAGCCGTCATGTGGTTGGATAAGCACTTGCAACTCAATGATGAACTCGCCACTAAAGGGAGTCTGCTCTTTATTTGGTTGAATGCGCTTATTTCAGGGACTGGCCATCGCTGGGATACAATTGTGCAGTCTGTCGACCAAGATCCTTCTGAAGCACCATCGAAGTTTGGTGGTGTTATGGATGAACAGCAGCTCCAACAGTTCATAACCTCTCTGCCGCACATGGATAGGGATCAATCTCAATCGAATGGAGATGTTGGCAATGTGCAGGTAGACGAGAGTGCTTTGCCCACGTGGAAAAGCGAGTCCAGAACAGCTGCATTCAATCAAAATGTTGATTCTATCACAGCCGATATTGTCGAAATAAGAGCGTGGATCGGCACTCAGAATAAGACAAAGGAGATTTCAGAAGAAGCCTGTTCAAGAATGCTGGCTGTCGTTAAAAAGGTTGAGAATGAGTTGGTCTCCTGGTGTGCAGCGCGCATTGTGTGGCTTGCAGTGTGCGAGGAGATGAAGAAGGAAGCCGACCGAGATGATGCACCTGGCGAGGTCTTAGCACTGGTACGGCAGCTCACCAGCCCGCCTGATCAATGGGGTCGAATTGCTGCGGCATTTGATTCATGGAAGTCTCAGAGATTTCGTGATGACGAATCCAGGCAGTGATTGGAGGTTCTGACCCTCATCCGATTGAGGTGAGTACAGGTCTCCTGGCAACAATTCTCAGGGAAAAGTGACTTCCCTGCAGGGGGTTTTCGGGTGTATTAAGGTGTTCTACAATCGCCAGGGGAAACACTCGGCATCGGTCTCGATAGGCTAGCTAGCTTCCAGGAAAGGTTTATACATCTAGAAATACCTCCGGCTATATTGCATGGATGAAACGCCATTAAAATATGCTATACTGTGATTGGAAAAAACTATTTATTCGTACTGTGTGAAAGTCGTTTCCATGATCTGCTTCTCCGGGAAGAGTCCCTTCCGTCTGTGCTCCCTGCGCCTGTTCCTGTGTGTAATCCCTCTCCTCTTCCCGCACGTCGGGTGGGCCAGCCATCACGATAGCGAGGCCGACATCGAGGAGTTGGAAGAGCTGCTGGAGCTGAGCTTCGAGCAGTTGGCCGATGTCACGCTCATCTCCGCCTCCCGGAAAGAGCAGAAACTCACCGACACCCCCTCAGCCGTCTACGTGATCGATCAGGAGGAGATTCGCCGCTCCGGCATGACCTCGCTGCCGGAACTTCTGCGCCTGGTGCCGGGTCTACAGGTGGCGCGCATCAACAACGATACCTGGGCGATCACCAGCCGCGGCTTCAATGCCCAGTACTCCAATAAACTGTTGGTTCTCATGGATGGCCGCACCCTCTACAGTCCGCTGTTTGCCGGGGTGTTCTGGGATGTTCAGGACGTCATGCTCTCCAACATCGATCGGATCGAGGTGATCCGGGGACCGGGCGGAAGTCTCTGGGGAGCCAATGCGGTCAACGGCATCATCAACATCATCACCAAGAGCGCCGCCGACACCCAGGGGAGTGAAGTGGTGATGAGTGTCGGTGATGTGGATCGCGCCCACGGCGCCGCCCGTCATGGCATGAAACTGGGGGAGAAGGGGGCGCTTCGTCTCCATGCCAAGGGGTTCGAGCAGGAGAGTTTCGACCTCACCACCAACAGAAACTCCGGCGAGGCCTGGAACGCCTATCGTGGGGGCTTCCGGGCCGATCTCGAGCTGCCGTCCAACAGTGCACTGATGCTGCAAGGGGATATCTATCAGGTCGAGCAGGACTCGATTCTGACCGAGAATCGTGGCGGTCACCTGATGGCGCGCTGGTCGAAGCAGCTCTCGGAGGACGCCAACGTCGCGGTGCAGTTCTTCTATGATCACACCGTCCGTACCGACAATGAGAATCGGGATATCTTCGATGTCGACTTCCAGCACACCTTCTCCCCCATGGAGGGGCACGAACTGGTGTGGGGGGCGGGGTTCCGCTACAACGTCGATGAGATGACCAACACCGCAACCACCAGTTGGACGCCGACGATCCAACGGGACAACACCTTCAGTCTCTTCGCCCAGGATGAGATCTCGTTGATGGAGGATGCGCTGCATCTGATCATCGGCAGCAAGGTGGAGCACAACGAATATAGCGGTTTCGAGGTGCAGCCCAGTGCCCGCATTCTCTGGGATATCACCCCTGAGCACTCGGTCTGGGCGGCTGCCTCGCGGGCGGTGCGGACACCGGCCCGTGTCGATCGCAACTTCTCCCTTTTTCGCGCAAGCAATGCATTCTTCGCCCTCTCCATCAAAGGCTCTCGGACCATCGAATCGGAAAAGCTGCTGGCGTATGAGTTCGGCTACCGGACGCAGCCGATGCAGAGGCTGTTCATCGATGTGGCCACCTTCTACAACGTCTACGACAATCTGGTCTCCTATGAGGAGAGTACGACGCTCAACGGATTCCAAACCGTTTTCTCTCAGAATTTCGCCAACAAGGCCCAGGCCAGAACCTACGGTATCGAGACGGCGATTGACTGGAGTGTCCGTGACAACTGGAGAATCCGTGCCAGCCACACGTGGCTGAAGATGGATATGGGTCTGAAGGTGGGCAGTACGGATCGCGTCATCTCCGCATCCGACGGTGACGTGCCCCGCAACCAGTTTCAGGTGCGCTCCTATCTGGACATTACCAAGGATCTTTCGTTCAACAGCGCTCTGTTCTACGTCGATGATATCGTCAACGCCTCGATTCCCTCCTACGCGAGACTCGATCTGCAACTGGCGTGGCGACCCCGTGAAGGGTTGGAGTTCAGAGTGGCGGGACACAACCTTCTTGATGAGGCCCATGAGGAGTTTTCCGGCGCCACCTCCGGCACCACCAGCAGTCAGGTTCCTCGATCCTATCTCGCTCAAATGGTCTGGAATTTCTGATCATCATGGTACTGTTGCGACCATATCGAAGCCGTTGCGGCTTGGCGATTCTTGCTCTCCTGTTGTCGTTTCTGGTGGTGTCGCCGCTGCATGCCGGATCGAGCAAGGAGCTGAGGCTTCAGGTCGCCTATCTCTACAATTTTACCAAATTCGTCACCTGGCCTTCCGGCGCATTTCCCAGCTCCGACGCGCCATTCAGACTCTGTATTCTCGGCAGGGATCCCTTTGAGAGGTTCGTGAATATTCTGAAGAAAAAGAAGGTCAAAGGCAGGCCGATCACCATCGACCGCTTGTCTGCCGATGCTGCGCTCACCGGCTGTCATATCGCCTTCATCTCCCCTGATGATGGGAGTCTCTGGCTTGCCGATGTGCAACGGGATTCCACGCAACCGACCCTGATCGTGGGAGACACCCCCGGATTCGCCAGCCGTGGCGGCATGATCAATTTCATCCGTCAGGGAAACAAACTGCGCTTCGAGGTCAACCGCGAGGCGGTCAAGCGGGCCGGTCTGAAAGTTAGCTCGACAATGTTGCAGATTGGTCGTATCGTCCACTAGGGCGTCTCCTCAATG
>JADGBX010000218.1 GCA_015231265.1 Magnetococcales bacterium
GTATATATCGATCCATCAATTCCTCCTTGTTGGAAAAGATATTGATGGATAAATCATTTATATGTCAACACGCCCTAAGAAGCATCTCTTTCGAACCCAGCCATTACCGCCTGTTTACGTTAACTTCACTACCCAGTTGGTGGCAGCTCAGTATAAGCAGAATAATCCAGATCACAACTATCGGACAGCCGAACCAAAGGAAGGAGCAAGGCTCCCGATAGACTGTCTGATGATCATATTCCATAACGAGGACGAATTCAATTCATTTTTCATAGGGAAATATTGAATTCACAAATAATCCGACACGATGCGTGTAAACCATCAAAAAGAGTTGAGGTGTAAATCGGGAGATCTCACCTGTCACTACACATATAATCAAGTGATTTGGTTTGACAGGGATTTATTCAACACTCCCCTCTACTGCCATAGTTAACAGTGAGAGATACAGTGCCACCGCCTCATATAGAGTATGGGACCGAGCGCTAACCATGAGAAACAGAGAGTAAACCCGTACACGATTCATCCACCGACCAGATCACCATTGATACATTTGATTTTATTAACCTTGATTGAATGACTCCCCACGCCCTTTCACCATCCATGATGGAAGAGGAAGCATCGCTCGAAGCAGTATCATATTTACCCGAATAGCGCACACGTCGATGAAATAAGATGATTCGAGGACTTCGGGGTTAAATGCACACGTCAAAAGGGGGGCATGCTCGGATGGCGATAAGGAGAAGTCTGCTGAAAAGGATACATACATACTGTATTGGTGGCTGAGAATAGCAGTCTATCATTCAAGAACTGTCGAAACTCTCACCATTCAGAAAGAGACGCGAACACTGCCATCAGAAACCAAGAGATGATCAGTCACCGGGCAACACGACAGACATCAACAACAAAACCACAGCCTTACAATTACTATTATTTCTTGGAAGAGCCACGGAAGAGCGCCTGCATGGTTGCAGTGGCAAGGCGGAGAATGAAGGTGGGATGGATGGCTCTGAAGAAGATCTCTCTATAACTGGCACTTCCCGTAAAGGTATCCCATAGAGCCCGGGACATGACACGTTTGGAGGCTGGCATTTGGGTCTCCTGCGTTACCATCCGCACCATACCTCGCCTGAGTGCCTGAAATTTCTGGTAAAAAAGAGTGATAAAGAAAATCACCTTACCGATATTGTTATCCACCGAGATCTGACGACAGATCGGCCAATAGTAGTGCTCGAAGTCCTGACGCGAGATACCAAGAAACACCGACGTCACCGCACACGCTTTGGCGGTGTTGTAGGCAGCGCCGATTCCATCCTTATAGAGGCGAGAGACGGCACTGTCTCCCACGAGAACCACACGGTCTCCATATGGATTGACCGCCGTCCCCATGTTGAGACGGGGAGCACAGTGGCAGGCACTACCGGCGATGTTGCAGCCACGTCCACCAAGAAAGCCCAAATCGGTACCGGGAGGAAAGCAGCTCTTCACCTCGGGTGCATTCATGAACGTTTCGATCAACTCCTGGGTGATGTTTTCCCCCAGCAGACACACCGTGACATACTCCACCTTCGGTATGAGCGCAGCGAACTTCAATCCGGGAATATCCAACAAGAAGATGTGCATGGAGCTTCCGAGATACTGCTGCGTCAACTCTGCACCCAGATAGATCTCGGAAAGATACCCTTTGGAAGAGGGGGGGGGCCTTAAAGGAGAGGCCCAGGTTCTCGAACTGCTTCAACGTCGGCGAGTTGACGCCCACGGCACCGATGAGCAGATCATATGTTCTAGGGGGACGAGCACGGAGGTGGATGCGAGGTCTGTCTCCAGCCCAATCAATCTCACGCACGCGATCTTTGATAAGTGTTGCACCGCGCTGTTTGGCAATATCCAGCAAAAAGGCGTCGAAGCTTGTCCAGGGGCTATTGTCGGTAGTGATGCGCGGACCACTTCCCCGATAGACCGTAGCAATGCGCAGATCATCGGATGGCGTGCGGATGGAGACGGGGTCCAGATCACTGGTGTGCAGCACATAGGCGTCAATGCCGCGCTGCACGACCATCGAGGGAAGATTGATCCCTTCCGCAGCCAGAGTCTGAACCAGCGATTCGGAAATCACCCCGGCGCACATGTTGCACCCGGCTGGACCATTCTTATCGAAATTGCGCGATTCTATGATATCGACGGAGAGGGTCAGGCCGATCCGTTCCGCCAGCTCCAAGAGAAAGAAACCGGCCATGGAACCGGCTGGACCACCACCCACAATGCCGACACGGGACTGATCTTCCAGCTTCACGTCACTCAGACTCCATACGGCATGAATTCGGCTTTACCATAATATGACGACTCGATATCCAGCCCAAAACGAACACCACCACCGCACTGACTGCCGGAACCAGCCCCAAAGCCGCTCGGAAGTGAAGAAACGCCAAGGAAAACGTCTATTTCTTACTGTAACTGCAACGCAACCGTCATTAAATTATTCTATCACAAATTCATGCCAGCTACAAGCAGAGCAACCGAACAATGAATGCCGAAATTCCGAACGCTCTGCATTGAAGTGAGCAAAAAACACTTGCGAAAACACACCTCGACTCCGTACCCTCCGACTCACGGAAAGCGCTACATTTTCCGAATCCGTTCGTCGAAACTCTCCTATTCACACTCCGATACGGGAGTGTATCACCGATAGGACGGTCTGCATGGTTATCGTCAAGACAGGTATCAGACGATACGGCACAGCGATGGATCCAAGGACCCAACGACACGTGCGGCAGTCACGACCCATACATTCACGCCTTTATCCAGGCTGCTTCCGGACCTCTCTATGACCGTTACGCTCTATCAATGGTTCATTCTCATCGCCCTGATCGGCGAATTTTCCGTCAACGCCATCTCCGGCCTACTCAATCTTCGCGCCATGAAAGCGGGGATCCCCGAGGAGATGCGTGACACGGTGGACCATGAGACCTATACCACCGCCCAACGCTATGCACGAGATCGACTCCGGCTGGAGAATCTCTCCAATCTGTTTGAACTGGGCCTGTTTCTGCTCTTCTGGTCACTGGGTGGTTTTGCCGTTTTGGACCGCTTCATCTCCACATTCGCGCTCTCCCCGGTGGTGAGCGGCATGGTTTTTGTGGGGAGTTTGGTGATTGCCGGCCATCTGCTACAGCTCCCTTTCTCCTACTACGGTACCTTCGTAATCGAAGAGCGCTATGGTTTCAATCGCTCCACCCGTCGCACATTCCTTCTGGATCGCATCAAAGGGCTGCTCTTTCTCGGGCTCTTCGGCGGCATGGTGCTGGCCGGCGTGTTTCAGCTCTTCAGAGTCTCCGGCAGTGATGCCTGGTGGCACGCCTGGATGGCAGTCACGCTCTTCTTCCTCTTTATGCAGTACATCACGCCCACCTGGATCATGCCGTGGTTCCTCTCCTTCGAACCTCTGCCGGACGGCGAACTGAAAGAGGCGATTCTCCGTTACAGCAGCAGCAGCGGTTACCCCCTTTCGGGCATCTATCAGGTAGATGGCTCCCGCCGTTCCGGTAAAGCCAACGCCTTCTTCACCGGATTCGGCAAGAACCGCCGCGTGGCGCTGTTCGACACCCTGATCCAGAAGCACGACACCGCCGAGATCGTCGCGGTCCTGGCCCATGAAGTGGGACACTTCAAACACCGGCATATTCTCAAGCGTATGGTGCTGTCCATCGTTCACCTCGGTGTGCTCCTGTTTCTGTTTCAGCTTTTTGTCACTGATGCCGACCTTGCTGCCGCCTTTGGCATGGAGCGCACCACACTGCACGGCGGGCTGGTCTTCTTCGGTCTGTTGATGACGCCGCTGAACATGCTGCTCTCCCCGGCCATGCATGCCCTTTCCCGCCGTTACGAGTTTCAAGCGGACAACTTCGCCGCCAAAACGGTCAACGATCCGGAGTCCCTTGCCCGAGCCCTGAAAAAATTGTCCCGAGATACGCTTTCCAACCTGACGCCGCATCCGATATACGTTACCCTCAACTATTCACATCCGCCTGTGACAGAGCGTATTCGCGCCATTCGAGCCGCCGTTGCTCCTGAAGCAGTACCGAAGGGCCATGGATCATGAGGGAAATGGTGTCCGCACACCTGATGGGGACGGTTTTGACGATGATTGTGTTGTAACGAGGGTCGACTGCACCATGGACGAATCCAACAACACGCGAGAGCGAACAGAGAAGCCAACCTCTGAGAAATCGACGCAGGACGCCTGGTTGCTCAACACCTTGTTGGAGAACAGCAGCGAAGGGGTGTTCGTCGTTGACAGACGCGGCCTCATCGTCCGCGTCAATCAGGCCATGTGTCGCATCATGCAGGCACGTCAGGGAGATCTTCTCGGTCGCCATGCGCGCCGTTTCAACTTCCAGTCCCCCAATGGAGATGATCTGTTCGAAACCGTGTATGACGCCTTGTGGCAGAACGGTTTCTGGCAGGGAGAGGTGACCGGGGCTCGTCAGTTCGGCAAACCCTTCAGAGGCTTGTTGCGCGTCAACGGTATTCTTCCTCCCGGCGGCAAACTCCGCTTATGGGTAGGACAGATCACCGACGTGGTTCAAGGGGAGTCACACGACAATACCGACTGTGACCACAGCTCCCTGGATCCTTTGACGGGACTCCCCTCCCGCACTCTGTTCGAAGATCGTCTACAACAAGCGATGTCCCAGGCGGAGCGCCACGATCACAGTGTCGGCGTGATGTATCTGGGCCTCTCCGGGGATCGCATCAAGATGGTGCGCAACTCTCTGGGTCAGGAGGCCGCCGACAAGGTGATGGTCACCATCGCCGAACGGTTGAGCGAAACCCTCCGCGTCAGCGACAGTATCGCCCGTATCGACTCCGTCACGTTCGCACTCCTTCTCAGCGACATCAACAAAGGGGCCGGTGCCATCCGAAACGCCGGCGTGGTCGCCCGCAAGGTGTACGACTCCCTGGATATCCCTATCGTCATCGGTGATCAGGATATCGAGATGTACGCCGCCATGGGCATCACCCTCCACCCCCAGGATGGAGAGGATGTTCCGGAACTGCTCCGAAACGCCGAAACTGCACTCTCGCACGCCCGCCAGAAGGGGTGGAACAACTATCAGTTCTTCTCCACGGAGATGACCGAAACCGCCCGCAAGCGGTTCGAGCTGGAGAGCGACCTGCGTCGCGCCATCGATCGGGACGAGCTGCGCCTCTTCTATCAGCCGCAGGTGGATCTGGAGACGGGCACCATCATCGGTGCCGAAGCGCTGATCCGCTGGATGCACAGCACCAAAGGCATGATCTCTCCCGGTGACTTCATCCCGGTAG
>JADGBX010000219.1 GCA_015231265.1 Magnetococcales bacterium
CACTCGCAACGCATCCCGCGACGCCTCGCTCTCCTCCTGCTGCAATGAATCAACGGTTTCCGCAACGATTCCGGTCAGATCACTTCCCACGGAGAGGGCCTCCACGTCAACGGTCTCGATGAGATCTTCAAGAGAGATCGCCATGTGCAGAAACTCCCCCTCCCGCTTCTCCATCCAGGCGTGTAGACGGCTACTCTCCTGAAGGTCGATGGTGCCGGAGAGCCACGCTTTCAGGGAAGTCCAGGAGCGCTCCGGCAGGGCATCCCACTCGGAGAGCATGCGTTCGAGATCACCGGCTGCGGAGAGATGACGCCGATCCCGAACCCACTGGCTGCGCCCGACACGAAGGGGTTCCACAACCGGGATGGAACCGGGTGAATCGAGGGTAACCAAGAGCGCGTATCCCGGTTTCTTCTCCTTGGAGCGGGTCGCCTCGGGGGTGCCGGGATACCAGACGCGGGGGTCGATCTCCTTGAGACCGTGCCAGTCGCCGAGGGCAACGTAATCATACCCTTTGTCGAGAATGCGCCGGGTGTCGATGATGGCGGAACTCTCCCGCTCACTCTCCCCGAAATGGCTCACGCCGCCATGGGCGACAACCACGGCGAAGCGCTCACGCTGCGCGGGCAGAGTGGGGAGATGGCGGCTGGGGTCGTCGCGGTAGAGATGGCTGGTGAGAGGGGCGGGGTAGAAGAGAGTCTCCCCCAGGGAGACGGGATCGGTGGTGTCGAGAATGTGAACCATCGGCGCCGCCTCCAGTCGCAGCAATACCGAGTCGGGCGTGAGTGGATCGTGGTTGCCGGGAAGAAGAAGGACGGGAATGGAATCAAAGGCAGCCAACGCATCACGGGCCTGCTGAAGCGTGCCGGGCCCGACAGCGTTGTCGTCGAACACATCCCCGGCCACCACCACGGCGTCGACCTTCTCGCGATGGGCCAGCTCCGCCAGTTCCCGCACCACCTCGTAGCGACGCAGACGGGCACGCTCCCGCCGCCCCCCTTCTTCGGAGAGAAAGCGCAGCTTCAGGCCAAGTTGCCAGTCGGCGGTGTGCAGGAGTTTCATGAGGTGTCCGCTGAATCATTGGGGAGATGAATAAACGTTTTCTCCCATGATCATACGGATTTCCGGCAGAGCGGGAAAGCGCGTGCACTCTCCGGCTTAGAACTCCCGGGGTTTGAACGTCGAGCGATCCGCCAGTTTCTTGAACAGCGCCTTCTCCTCATCGGTGAGCAGGGTGGGCACGCAGATGTTCAGAGTGATGAACATGTCCCCGGCATCCTTCTTCTCGGAACCGTTGGGGAAGCCCTTGTTGCGCAGACGGATTTTCCGTCCGGAGGAGGAGCCTGAAGGGATCTGGATCTTCACTTTGCCATCGAGGGTTTCAAACTTGATCTTGGTGCCCAGCGCCGCCTCCCAGGGGGAGAGGTTGAGGCTGGTGTGCAGATCGCGGCCTTCGAGACGGTAGCGCCCGTGCTCGGGAATCTGGATGGTGAGATGGATCTCGCCGTGCAGCAGACGCCGGGTGAGCGTGGTGCGCTTCTCGGGGATGGTGATCTTCTCGCCGGTGAGGCTGCCCGGAGGGATGGAGACCTGAAAGGTTTTGAACCCACCCAGCTCCGGTAGATTGAGGGTGATCTCCTGTTTGCCCCCTTTGGCAGCCTGCTCCAGTGGCAGAATAAGGTCTGCCTCCAGTGGCGCCGGTGGCATCGCATCGGTGGCGCTTGTAGTGGATTCCGATGCCTTGGCCGTGGTGGTGTCGTAGTCGTCGTGCAGAAAACCGCGAAAGCTGCTTTTGCCCTTCTTCTCGAACGGCTTGGCATTGGCAAAGGTGGTGCGATGCACCTTCTGACCGCTGTTGCCGGTCCGGTTGGTGGTGGTCTGGCTGCTGCGTCCGCTCTGGGCCGTGGTGTTGGGAGAAGTGCCGCTGCGGTTCTGTTGCGGGCGTTTGGCTTCGCTGCGTGCGGGCTCCGGTTTGCGGCTTTGGACCGTGGAGGCGGGACGCGGCGTGCTCGTCTGGGTAGTGGAGCTCTTCTTGAAACTGGACGCCGGACGCGGCGTGCTCGTCTGGGTAGTGGGGCTCTTCTTGAAACTGGACGCCGGGCGTGATGGTGTTGGTTTGCTGCTGAAGCTGCCGGTTGCCGCTGCTTTGGAAGCGGTGGCGGGGCGTTGGCTGCTGCTGGGGCGGGCCGTGCTGCCGGAGAAGGCGCCGGTGGTCGCCGGTTTGGCCGACGTGGTGGTCGTCTTAGTGCCGAAGATCGGTTTTTTGCCGTTGGGCCGGGGGGTTTTGGTGCCACTGAAGCTGGCGCTGCCGCCGGTGGTGCCGTTGGCCGTGGTGGAGGCTCGGGTCCCGAACGGGCGCGCCTTGCCGTTGAGCGGTTTGGAGCCGTTGGGCGGTTTGGATCCGGGACGGGCGGTGCTTGCTTTAAAAGCGGAACTGGCCGGACGGGCGCTGCCGTTTGGTCGGGTGCCGGTGGTGTTGGATTTGGTCGAGAAGGGGCGGGCGCTGCCGTTGGCTCCGGGACGCGTGGCCGTGCTGGCCGGACGCTGACTGGCGGCGCGGCTGGTGTGGCTGTGCAGCGGCGGCATCAGGCTCTCGTCGTACTCGGCGCGCTTGTTGGGATTGCCGAGAATCTCATACGCCTCTCCCAGACACTTGAACCGCTCCTCGGCGAAGGGGGAGTGGTTGAGGTCGGGATGGTGCTCACGGGCCAGCCTCCGGTAGGCTTGCCGGATCTGCTGCTGTGTCGCGTTGCGGGAGACCCGCAGAGTACGATAGTGGTCCTTATGCATGGAGATCTTCTCCGTTTCCTTCTTCCCGGGATTCCATGCACACTTTTCAGATGGCATGGAATCAGGCGGTCACCCCGTTCGGCAGCAGCTTCTGCAGAATCTCCGTGACCGAGTCGATGCGGACGTGGGGATCGCTCCAGTCACGTCCGGTAACGGCAAGGGAGTGCTTCTGCTGGTCGAAGCGAACCGCGCCCTGTCCCTGTTGGATCATGGCGATCAACGTACTGGGGTTGATGTTCGGCTTCTCATGAAACCGGAACGTTCCCCCTTTGGGGCCCGCTTCCACCTTTACCAGTCTCAGAGTCTGGCAGAGCCCTTTAATGCCCATCACCCTGATCAGATGGGAGACGGAATCGGGCAGGGGGCCGAAGCGGTCGATCAGTTCGGCACGCATCTGGCTCAGCTCTTCGGCGCCGTTGAGTTCGGCAATGCGCTTGTAGAGACTGAGTCGAAGCTGTACGTCGGGGACGTACTCCTCCGGGATATATGTGGACAAGTGTACATGAATCGCAGGCACTATGTCCTCATCAACCGTCTCGCCCGCGCCACTTTTAACCGCCACACCCTCGACGGTACACTGGGGATCGGCGGTGAGACTTTTCACCGCATCCTTGAGCATGTGGTTGTAGAGCGAGAAGCCCACTTCCCGGATTTCGCCGGACTGCTCCTCCCCGAGAATGTTCCCCGCCCCCCGGATCTCCAGATCGTGGGTGGCGAGCATGAAGCCCGAGCCAAGATCCCCCAGGCTCTCCAGCGCGTCGAGACGTCGACGGGCATCCTCCTTGAGAGCTTTCTGATGGGGAATCAACATGTAGGCATAGGCCTGATTGCGTGAACGTCCCACCCGACCCCGCAACTGATGGAGCTGGGCGAGTCCGAAACGGTCGGCACGATGGATGATGATCGTATTGGCCGACGCCACGTCCACACCATTCTCGATAATGGTGGTACAGACCAGAACGTTGAACTCCTTATTGTAAAATGAAAGCATGATCCGTTCCAACTGCGCTTCACGCATCTGACCGTGGGCGACGCCGATGGTGGCTTCCGGGACCAGTTCCAGCAGTTTTTGGGCGGTGCGTTCGATGTCATCGACGCGATTATGAACATAAAACACCTGCCCGCCCCGGTGCAGTTCCCGCAGGATCGCTTCGCGAATGATGTGGGGTTTGTACTGGGTGATGAGGGTGCGGATCGCCAGTCGGTCGGCGGGTGGTGAGGCGATGATGGAGATATCGCGCACGCCGGTCATGGCCATGTGCATGGTTCGGGGGATCGGCGTGGCGGTGAGTGTCAAAATATCCACTGTCGCCCGCATCTTCTTGATGCGCTCCTTGTGGGTGACGCCGAAGCGCTGCTCCTCATCCACCACCAGCAGGCCGAGATCGCGGAATTTCACATCCTTTTGCAGCAGCCGATGGGTGCCCACCACGATCTCGATGCCACCTCCCTTGAGAATCTCCAGGGTCGCTTTCTGCTGTTTCGGGGTGCGGAAGCGGGAGAGCAGACCGATGTGGATCGGGTAGGCGGCCAGTCGTTTCGAGAAGGTCTCGTAGTGCTGCTGGGCCAGAATGGTGGTGGGAGAGAGAATCGCCACCTGTCGGCCATCCATCACCGCTCGGAAGGCGGCTCTGAGCGCCACTTCGGTCTTGCCGAAACCCACATCACCGCACACCAGCCGATCCATGGGCCGGGGTGACGCCATGTCGTTGAGCACGGCGGCGATTGCCTGGGCCTGATCCTCGGTCTCCTCATAGGGGAAGGCGGCGGCGAACTCCTGATAGATGGGATCGATGCCGCTGTAGACAAAACCCTGCCGGGTCGCCCGCAGCGCCTGTACCCGGATCAGCTCCTCCGCCATGTCGACGATCTTCTTCTTCGCCCGTGTCTTGGCCTTTTTCCAGCGATTTCCGCCCAGTTTATCCAGGGTGATGGAGTCGCCGCCGGAGTATTTGCTCACCCGGTCGAGATTCTCCACCGGTACGTAGAGCTTGTCGTCACCGGCATAGGTAACCAGGAGAAAGTCGTTCTTCTGCGCCTGCACTTCCAGGGAGGTCAAACCGCCGAAGCGTCCTATTCCGTGGTCGATGTGCACCACGTGATCCTCCTCATTGAGATTGGAGAACCCTTGCAGCAGTTGGTCGAGAAAGCGTCGGTCGGAGCGGCGACGCCCTGCCGAAGCTCCGAACATCTCGATATCGCTCACCAGGGCGATGCGGCGCACCGGATCGAGAAAACCGCGGCGCACCTCGCCCACCACCAGAGCCAGGGCGGTTTTGGGGCGATTGAGAAAGGTGGTCCAGCTCTCCAGCCCCCGGGCAGGGAGTTTCTGTTGTTTGAGAAGATCGAGAATGCGCTCTCGCTGGCCGAAGGTTTTCACTGAGATGCAGAGGCGTATCTCTTCGGCCAGAAGCTGCTTCGCCGTGGCGAAAAAGCGCTCCATGGGCACCGGATACTCCTGAAGATCGGCGTGATCCACCCTTTC
>JADGBX010000021.1 GCA_015231265.1 Magnetococcales bacterium
ATCATGGACACCGGACAAAAAAAAACCGCCCAAGCCATGAAAGCGTGGACGGTGATAGTGTGTGTTGCCGTGGAACTCAGAACAGCAGGGAATCACTCAGCGCATCATACTTCGGTTACCGGAGGCGGTGCCTCCACGGTAGCTGGCCCCGAAATTGGCCAGCAGTTCGAACACTTCGATCACAGCACCGGGACTGACGCCCAGTGTCCGGGCGGTGTCGCGGATTCCGGAGCCTGAAAGCGCCATCTCGATGATCTGACGCTTGATCTCCGGCAGGCGAACGCGATCCTTGTAGTCGGTCAGGAAGACGGTTCGCTCACAGTCCAGGTTCTGGCAACGATAGCGCTGGGCACCGTTAGCCTGTCTCCCGTACTTGACGACGTTGGTGGTGTTGCAGTTGGGGCAGCAGACCTCCATGGTGGCCATGATCGATTCTCCTCTATACACACAGCCGTCGGGACTCCCGACGCGGCTTGGGGCTTACACTATCCGGGTCTAAAACACTAAAAATGGCGTCCGGTCCTCCCGATACTCCGTTGGAGGCGGACAAGGGACCGTCCTGGTCCCGGCCTCGTGACATGGGCGCAACGGATACAACAGAGTATGGTGGCGATCAGCCGTTGTAGGCGTGATCGAAGGACATCTCGGAGAGATGCGCCGGAATGGTCCACTCGGGAACGCTCTTGGCGTCCTGCTCCGGTAGCTCTTCCCAGGCGGCATCGGCATCATAGCGTCCCACATCGGGCTGCGGATGCATCATCTGTTCACGGGCGGCACGCGCCTCCTCATGACGGGCGGAGATCAAAATTGCCGTGATCATCCGCTCGGAGATGGTGTAGTGGTCGTTCTCCGGGCTATTCTCACAGGTGACACGCGCCGTCAGGCTGCTGGTGCCCTGTCCGGTGTTGACGTGCAGACGCTCCCTTTGACGACGGGCGGCTTGCTGGGTGCTATTGATCACGAAAGGCATGGGAACCCTCATTCATTCTCTGGAGTAGTGTTGATCCTGTCTCGTTGCCTGATAACGATACAAAGGGTGTGCCAACTGTGATAAACTTTCTTATAATATTGATTATGTTTAATATTAAGGGGCAATAACACACAATCACCAACTTACCGACCAACGGAATATGGCAAGAGTTTCCAACCCCATGGAAAAGATTGCCGCCCTTCACCAGGAAAAAGCTGCCTGTTCCGATCACCTTCTGCTGGTCGCGGGCTTCACACAGAACGATGGAAAGTACCATGGATGAGGAACAGGAGCGCTTTCTGCGCAGTCACATGCTCTTCTCGGCCCTGAATGATCAGCAGTGGCAGCAGGTTAAAACAACAACACGCACCCTCACTCTGGCAGAGGGGGAGAATCTGTTCGAGGTCCGCAGCCAAGCCAACCGCTTCTTCGTGCTCTGGACCGGGCAGATCAAACTGTTCCGCATCGCCGCCAATGGACAGGAAAAGATCCTGGAGCTGATCAGAGCGGGAGAGTCCTTCGCCACGGCGGTGATGTTCATGGAGGGGGGGCGTTACCCTGTCAGTGCCGATGCACTGGAGGGGTCGGTGCTCTTCTCGTTCGAGTGCCGGCCATTTCTCGATCTGCTGCGCAGTTCTCCGGAGAGCTGTTTTCGAATCATGGCAGATATGAGTCGCCGCATGCGGGCGCAGGTGATGGAGATCGATCGTCTAAGCCTGCAGAGTGCGCGCGAACGCCTGATCGGCTATCTTTTGGGCCAAGTCTCTCAGGAGGAGGGGCAGGTTACCCTCCATCTGGAGGCACCGAAGCGGGTTTTGGCTGCCCGACTCTCCATCCAGCCGGAAACCTTCTCCCGTATCCTGAGCCTGCTGAAGAAACGGCAGTTGATTCACGCCACCGGCAGCGAGATCCACATTCCCGATATCGCGGAACTACGCCGTTTCGGTGAAAGTGCCTGACACCGTGCCGAGGCAGCACCGGACGCGCTGAGGCGAAACACGCCCAGGGGAGAAAGAGCACGCTATGACCCAGATGGTATTGATCAGCCTGCTTCTGCTTGCAGGCTACGGATTCCGCCGTCTCTCCGCCTTTCCGGAGGAGACGGCCAAGGTTCTCAATCAGTTTGTCATCCACGTCTCTCTTCCGGCGCTGGTGTTGGCAAGAATGCCGGAGATGCAGTGGTCCGGGAACGTCTGGATCGCCATGATCATGCCCTGGATCATGCTCTCTCTGGCGGTCGTCCTGGTCTGGAGTGTCGGACAGCTCATGGCCTGGGACCGCCCAACCCGCGCTTCGCTCTACCTTCTTGTCGCTCTGGGCAACACCTCGTTTCTCGGCATCCCCATGGTTCAGGTGTGGTTTGACGAAGCAGGCGTGCCCTATGCTCTGCTCTATGACCAATTGGGCAGCTTTCTGGCACTGTCCACCTACGGTGTCTTCATCGTCGCTTGGTTCAGCGGCAGTGAACGCCCCACGCTCTCCGGAGTCGCCTATCGGGTTGCAACCTTCCCGCCCTTCATCGCCCTGGTGGCCGCGGCCCTGGTCTCACTCTCCGGTTGGAGCTATCCCCCGGCGGTTTCCGAAATCCTGGAACGGCTTGCAGACACCCTGGTCCCCGTTGTCATGGTTGCCGTGGGCTTTCAGTTCCGCTTGGTCCTTCCCCGCAGCAGCTTCTCTCCGGTTGCCTTGGGACTACTGATCAAGATGGTCATCATGCCGGTGGCGGCCCTGCTTCTCTGCATGCTGCTCGGGCAGGAGGCGCTTGCCGCCCGCGTGGCAATCTTCGAAGCAGGCATGCCGCCCATGATTACCGCCGGAGCTCTGGCAATCGCTGCCGGATTCGCTCCGGAGCGGAGCGCATCCATGGTGGGGCTGGGTATTCTTCTTTCCTTCGTTACCCTTCCCGCTGTCCATGCACTGTTGCGATTTTTATAGCGTTCCGGTGAGAGATTGCCTACGGTAGAGAGAGGGGGAAAACGCTATCAACCAACGAGTGCAGAATGCCTGTTACGTCCTATCATAGCGATCTCTCTCCGCTTCTCACGCCAACTCGGAGACTCCGCGCACGTGAGACAGGGTTTACCCTGATCGAACTGGTGTTCGTCATGGTGTTGATCGGCATTCTCTCAGCTTCGGCCATGCCTAAATACGTCGATCTGCGCAAAGAGGCTCAGATCGGTGCCCTGGCGAACATCGCCGGCACGATCGGCTCGGCAAGCTCCACCAATCTCGTGGCGTGCGTGCTCAAACATGCCAACTGTGTCGAAGTGAAGAACTGTCAGGATGTGGAAGGGGCTCTTGCGGGAGGTCTGCCGGAGGGGTATCGCATCTTTCCCCGACCGATTCCCAAAGGAAAACTGCGTCAATGCCATGTGATTCAGGTCGAAACAGGACGCCGAGAGCTGGTCTATGTGTCAGGAACCTGACGTTTTATCCTGCAATGTCCGATCAGGACGGGATGAGCAAACGGAACAGAGCAACGGTTCGGATTACCAAAAAAGAGTGTCAGTCTCTCACTGACCGTGGGAAGGATCATAGAGAATACAGCGTCCCCGCCCCTCCCCTTTTGCCGCATAGAGCGCAATATCGGCCTTTTTAAGCAGATCATCCCGATCTCGACCATGGTCGGGGAAGATGCTCACACCGATACTCACACCGATGGTGCACTCCTTACCCAAGATATGAAACGGCTGTGAGATCGCCTTGTTGATGCGATCCCCCATCTGTAGAGCGTGGGTCTCACCAACGCACTCCGGCGCCAGTACGGCAAACTCATCACCGCCCAGACGGAACACCCTGTCCGAATCACGCAGGCAACGGGTAAAGCGCTGAGCAGCCTCTTCCAACACCCCATCACCCACATCGTGGCCAAGGGTATCGTTGATCGGTTTGAACTTGTCCAGATCGAGAAACATAATGGCCAGCTTACACTCATCCCGACGCCGAGAGTTGAGCAGAATCACCTGATCGAGACGCTCATCAAACGCCCGGCGATTGCCAAACCCGGTCAGCGCATCACGATGGGCCATTCCCTCGAAGGTCTCTTTCTGGTTGTGCAGCTTGCCGATGTGGGTGTAGGCGATGAATGAGGCCGCTTCCAGGGCATGATCGAGCACGGTGATCTCATTGCCTCCCTGATTTACCTCTTGAAGAGCGGAGTTGTTGCTGGTCTGCATGCCATCGGTTGCGCACACCTCCATGAGAACCTGCGCCTTTTGATGCAGTCTACGCAGTGGAAATATCAGGAAGATGTAGGTGCCGATTCCCATCAGAGTCACCAAGGCGAGAATAATCCCTGCCGACCAGAGCAACCGCCCCCGACTCTCGAACAGCGGCTGATGCGATTGGGAAAGATCGATGTGCCCGGCCAGCACCAGCGGTGTATCTATGATGGTGATCGGAGCATAGATGTTCATCTGTCTGCGATCGTGATCCTCATGGTACTGAATTTTTCCGGACTCAGAGGCCAGAGACGCATACTCAAGATCGAGAGGCAACCACTCCTGGAGTTGGATCGAGGTTCCCAGCACCCCATCTTGATCCAGGAAAGAAATCGACACACCGACCAATGACTTGATGATCGTGGTAAAACTATCATCCAGATCGGTTCCGACCATCACCGTGCCGATGATCTTTCCCTTGTCGATGATCGGCGAGTAGGCTTGGATGGCGTAGACACCGCTGATTTCCACCAGCTCGACGATATTGTTACCCTGCAAGGCCAGATTCATGCCGTGCAGGTAGAGGCTGGATTGCCCCTCCTCTCCCGATTTCTTCTTGAGACCACGCAGATTGGCGTGGTGCAGAATGGTGCCTTTCCGATCTGTGACCAGAAAGGTTCCCGCCTCCAGTTCACCGTAGAGTCGATGCATTTTCTCATGAAAAAGAGTCGGAACCGTTACCGGCTCGGCAATGCGCTGCCTGATCATCCGACGCAGAATCCTATCCCCCTGGAGAAAGCGGGCCAGTCGGGGAATGGAGAGCAACTCCTGCTCGATGGCGCTCATCACGCTGCTGCGTGTCGCATCGAACTGATCATTCAGAGTGTGATGGATATTCTTGTGTACAGGAAAGTAGTTGATGACAAAGCCGGATACGACACTGGCCAGCGCCGTGAGCGCCAGCAGTCCGAGGATGGGGTAGATGAGGCTTTGTCGTGTCCACATGGTGATGGCTTCCAACCGGCGAGGTATCAAAGGTCCGTTCCCTTCGTCAGCCTGTTCAGGAAACAGACACGACGACCGGATACTTGACACCCCTATTCGTCAATACTTCTTCCATGGCATCATGCAGCTATTGTTCCAAAAACATCCCCCTCGCCTGATATTTTTGGCAACATGATGACACTGTTTATTTATTTAATGATTCTGCAGAGCGCACCTCTATCTATTATTCCCATGGTATCCTGTTTACGGCTCCGTGTGTCAATGCACATCAAACCGGAAAACCGAAAAGCAGAAAGAGGTTAACCCAGTGTATCCAACATTAACTATACCGCTGCAACTGTTATAGCGCATCAGACGAACCAGGAAAACCCCTCCACCCGATTATCTCACTGTAACCACATACAAAATAACACACTGATATGATAAAGTGTGCATGGGCTGGCTGAAGCCGGAAACAGACAACGCATTCCGTTCCGGTTGAGCGATCACACCCTCTCTTGCCGAAACTCGGCTTGCCCTGTTTTATACTTAAATTCACTTCTGTCCACGTGGTTGTCCGATGCTGAGATACCTCTGGCTCCGTATGATTCTACGACGGAGTTACATCCCGAAGCTGACGGAGATGGATCCCCGTGAAAGCATCTGGCGCCTGCTGCTGGCTCTGGTGATTCTGGTGGTGCTGCACATCGCCGCCATGCATCTGTTGGAGAATATGGCGTTTGGGGATGCGCTCTGGCTCACCCTGACCACCATCACCACCGTGGGGTATGGAGACCTCTCCGCCCAGACTGGACTGGGCCGGACGATTACGGTGATTCTGCTCTACTTCGGCGGCGTGTTCATTCTTGCCCGAGTGGTCAGCGACTATTTTGATTTCCGCGTCAAACGCCGGGAGCTGATGCTCCGCGGTCTCTGGAGATGGCACGTGAACGACCATATCGTCATCATCAATACCCCGAACAACAATGCCGCACAGTATCTGGAACGACTCTGCCGAGAGTTTCGTCAGACCGATCGCTTCGCCAGAACACCGATTCAGGTATTGACCACCGATTTTCCCAGCGGCCTGCCGGCAGTGTTCAATGAACTCGGTGTGATCCACTACACCGGCAATGCCAATGATGAACAGGATCTTGACGCCGTCAATGTCTCTGAAGCAGCCCACGTTGTGTTGCTCTCCCGCGACAGCACCGACAAGAGCTCCGATATCCACACCTTCGACACTCTTCACCGCCTGGGTGAACGCACGCTGCGAGGAACGATTCTCGCCGAATGCGTTGATGACCGGGAACGGGAACGCCTCACCGATGCCGGTGCCAATGCCGTTGTCCGCCCCATTCGCGCCTATCCCGGCATGATCGTGCGCACTCTGGTGGCCCCTGGGGCAGAGTTTCTGTTCGAGGACTTTTTTACCAGCACCGGCAACAAGTACACCCGCTACGATGTCATCGTCGAGAGGGAGCATCTCTGGTCGGATATCGTCTGCGCCTTCATGCAGAAGAATCTCGGCACCGCCATCGGTTTCATTCCCGCCGACATCGATGACGATCACGCCGTGGTCAGCAACCCCTCTCCGACGCAACAGGTGCGCCCTCGCGCCATCTTCATGTTGGCCTGTGCCGATCGCATGCCTTCGAAGGATCAGGTGCAAAAGACTCTGCGCGCCCTGCATGAGGGCAAGGGCATCTCCTGTCAGACACCGTAATTCTCCTGATCTAGGGCGTGCCCCTTCTCTTTGAAAGCCACCGTCCACCGTGAAAGCCTTTGTGGCATTCCACGGAGCAAAGGGCGGTTTTTATTATGTAAAATGGTTTTTTTTTGGGTTTTTATCTCAACACGAACAACACGTTGCACACCAAGTCCACATCTCTGCTCATCCATTCCCTCCCCTGCCCGATACAACTCTTAACGCGGATATGATCTGTCCGTACCGTGGGATGCGTACAGCCCGGTATGCGATGGCGCATCACCCGATGCGGAACAGGTCGAATCCACTTGGTTGTTCACCTATCATCCATGAAATCCAGGGGAGGATTCACGATGAACGCTTCATGGAAGAGTCTCACACGATACAGTAAAAGGCTGCTCCTGATTGCAGCCGCAGCCCCGGCATTGTTCGGTTGTGTCATTTCCGACGCTCCGGTGGTCTATGCGGTCAACCCTCAAGAACAGGCGACCACGACGGTCAACGGCGGCACAACGATCATTCAGCCAGCCCCGGTTGCCGTTGAGCAGCCACCACTGGTGATTCCACAGGCACCGGTTCTGGTTCAACGTCCGCCACTGATCGTCAAGCGACCACCGATCATGGTCAAGCCCAACCCCATCGTGGTGCAGAATCAGCCCACCGTTGTCCACCAAGGCTCGACGGTTATTCAGCAGGGTGGCTGCGTCATTGCCACGGGATGCTATCCCCAGCAACAGATGGTTCCGCAACCGATGATGAACCAACAGGTGGTCGGACAGCCGACACCGATCTATGTCCGCTGACGGCTGAACACGTTTGGACCCGTCGAATTCGGCGGCAAAGGCCTGAAGGGGACGGAGAGATCCGCCCCCGAACAGGACCAAAATGATACGAGACGCATCCAGATGAATGGTGGCCGCAGAACGCGGATCGAACATTCCGGAAGATGCATCCGGCTCCAGGGAGGGTGGCCGGCAACAAAGGAGATCATTCCATGTGCCATGTCACACCTGAAAAGAGATTGACGGAAGGAAGCGGTCGCCCCCGCTCTCTCCTGGGTACGGCAGCATTTCTCATGACGGCAACACTTCTGTTCGTTTCGCCGGTCCAGGCTGCTGAAGAGGCGTCGGCGCCGACCAATCGGCGCTACATCTTCAACGATCCCAAGGATCCGAAAGGGACCAAGACCGACGATTTCATCTACCATAAAGGCAAGATGCATCCGGTCAACTACTGGTGGGACCACACCCCGTCACAAGCGGGAACATGGGACTATGTCTCACCCATCGATCACCCCTGGGAACCGATTCCGGTGGTCTTTAAACAGCCGGTCGCCAAGTTGACTCCGAAACGCCACCCCGCCGAAGTGGCCAAGAAGAAGAGACTGGAAGAGCAGCAGCGGAAGATCGCCGCTCAGCTCAAAGCGATGAACGAACCTCGCCAGCCCTCCTCCGTGGAGAAAACGCGGCGCGGATACGCAGTGCGTGAGTACCGTATGGTACGTCATCAGGTGTCGCCCACTATTGGCGCCCCCATGGCCAGGCAGCAAATGCCGGTGATGCATCAGGCTCCCATGATGGCACCCCATACCGGGTATAGAGTTCCGCAACAGCGCATGATGCCCCAGGCGATGCTGCAACAGCAGCCGCAGATGGTTCCGCAACAACAGATGATGCCCCAGGCGATGCTGCAACAGCAGATGATGCCGCAGCAGGCCGTACCGCAGATGGGCATGGTTCCCCAAACCGGTGCTGTCCCACAGAACGGCGTTCTGCCTCAAGCCGGCTTGACGCCCCAGGGTGGTGCCCCGGTTGTTGTCCAGCAACCCCAAGGCGGTCAGAGAGTGACAACGGAACAGCAACTGCCTGTGGTTCCTGCTCTACCGGCTGCTCCAGGAGATATCTCCTCTCTGACGCTGCCCGGGCAGATGGGCTCAGGAGTAGTCCGAATGGCCGGAAGCACGGTTCCCGGCACCCAGGGCGCTTCCTATATGGCAACACCGGGCCAGATCATTCAGGGACAGAGGGTACACCCCTCCATCATGACGGCAACACCGGGACCGACCGCCCAGGCGCAACCGAACCGGTTCACCGTGGTGCCCCATCCGAGCCAGTCTCCCGAGATGGCCACTACTGGCAGGAAAAGCCATGTAATCACAGCGCAAACCGTGGCTAACAACCAGAACCCGATCGTTCTCCGCCAGACCAACGGCGGAACCGTTGCCATCGATCCTTCATCATTGGCGGCAGCGAACAGCGTGTCGACCAACTACATGGCGACACAACCCTATTCAACCACACACGGCTCACCGTACGTGGTCGGCAGATTCGTAAGATAACCCCGTTGATACGGGGAGATGAGAAGCGGTCCCAATCTGCCTCTCCTCTCTCCGAAAACGGGTGAGGCATGGGGAGTGTTCCCTGATTATGTCAAGAATGCTGCGGATCGGATACGTACAGGCCAGATGGTAAATGGGAAAAAATAGTGTTGGACCATGGAGTTCCGTCGTTGAGAGACAACGGTATACAGGACCAACGAGGACGTTATAATCGAGTTATGGAAGACTGAACCCTATAAACCCCAAGACGCCAGAGGACGTTCACAATGAAGACAATCCGTAAACCGCAACATCTTAAACGGTCGGTGCTTGCCAGCGCCGCGTTGCTGACCATGACGGTCGCAGCGCCGGCTCAGGCCGATCCGGCCGGGGTCGCGACCCTACTGGGGGGAACTGCACTGCTGGGTCTTCTGGTCCATGCCAGTCAGCCGATCCCCCAGGCTGCCAGTCAGCCGGCTCCCCAGCCTGTACGACAGGCTGCACCACCGGCAGCAGCGGTCTATCATGGCGAAACGGCCATCATCTACACCTCCGTAACCCCGGCGGCTCCCGCCATGGGCTATGGCCAGCAGCAGCCCCAGTATATGATGCCGATGCAGCCGCAACAGTACGCGATGCCCTATCAGCCCATGCCGCAACAGGCCGCCTATCCCGTCCAGCAGCCCATGGGATATGCCCAGCCCTACCAGCAGCCGCAACCCCAAGGCGGATACGTCCAGCCTATGCAGCAGCAGTATGCACCCGCACCTCAGGCTGCCGTACCCATGCAGCCTCAGATGCCGCAGTATCAGCAACAGGCCGCCATCACACAGGCGCCCTATCAACAACCTCCCACCGTTGTGCCGCAATCTTATCGGCCCACGGTGGTCAATCCGTACGCGGTGCGCTGAGTCGCATCGACGAACCTCTTCCATGGCGTCGCTGGTCATGACGGACGCCTGGCATACTGACTCTTGTATTCAGCATGCTTCAGGCGTCCCGTCTCCAGCAGCGACCTCCCTTAAGATGACGGTATCTGCACCAGCAGTTGCGTGATCGACAGGGAACCCCCTCAGAAGATTTCGTCGCTGCACCCATGCAACCGCGGATGGATTTTTCAGACGAAGGGATTTCGTTATGGATCGCATCACCAAAGGATACAGGGTTTCTCCTCTTCTCAGCGCTGCCGTCGTGTCGGTGGGTCTTCTCTTCTCCGCCACGGCCAACGCCGAAGAACCGATTGTCAAGCAGATCGCCATTCCCGGTGAGACGCAAGTACAGCAGCCGGAGGTTATCGCTCCCGATGCCGTGCCGACAGCTCCCGAGGAGAGTGCTTCAGCAGAAGAGCTTGAACCCGCCAAACCTCGTGTCTCGCGATTCTACTCCAATGATGCGGCCAAATATGCGGAGACCGCCCCCCGAGCCAATCTGGGGTCACGGCACATCTACTTGCCCGACAATGCATCCCCGTCCCAGGCCATCTATCCGGCCTACACCCATGAGACGAGCTGGATGTATGTGCAGGTCCCGCAACCTGCCCGCACGGGACAGGTGTATTACGGTCCTTCGTCAGGTGCCAACACGGCCATTCCGCAACCCTACGCTCTGCGTGCGGTTGAGATTGCGCCGATCCAACCGGTTTATGTGAGATGACATGACTATTCGATCCACATCCAGAGCTTTTGGGCTGGTTCTGGCGCTTCTCCTCGCCCTACCGTGGGGAACCGCTCAGGCCACAACCGTCTGGACCGTCGGCACACCGGTGGTCTATTCGGCACCCTCTACCGTAATCACCTACACGGCACCCACAGTGATCAGCACAGCCGCAACAGTGGTTACAACCGCGCCGACTGTTGTCACGACTCCGACGGTAGTGAGCACGCTGCCCTCGGTAGTCAGTTACCCGACAGTGGTCTCGACATCTGGTGTTATGGCCTATGACGGCTGCGGTGTCACCTATATGAGCACGATGGGCGGCTGCGCGGTCATGCCGGCCATGACACCGGCCAAACCGAGTCAGTATTCGATCCGGGTCGGCAGCTATATCCTCTACCGCAACGTCAACGACGCTGCACGCCGTATCGCTGCCGCCGGGCTTCAGCCCTATCAGCTGTTGGTCAACGTCAAGGGCATCAACTATGTCCGAGTCTACGCCGGGGTGTTCCCGAACAAAAAGAGCGCACACGCGAAAGTGGCTGCCGTCAAAGCCAAGTTCGCCGACGCCTCTGCCTGCGCCAAGTGCACGGTCAAACCCGATGTGGTGCCGTTTGGCATGTGAACATCGATTCACAACCAACACGCTACCCATGCAGCACAGCACCTCTACCACACGATTTTCGTTTTCCGTCTGTAGTGTCGCCGGTCCTCTCTGGACCGGCATTTTTTTTGTATCACGCCGAGCGGCACACCTCTCCATTTTCTACTCATCAATCCTATTTCCATGTGATACAACAGAGTGGTTGACATCAACCACCGGAGCAAAGGGGGAGACACCATGATCGTCATCGTTGGTGGCAGTGGCTTTGTCGGATCAGCACTGGTGAAACAGCTTCACAAAGCAGGCGTACCGTGTCGGGTCGTGGTCCGGCATCCGGGCCGCTTCCGTGATCCCGAGCTCACGCACAGTGAGTCGGTCGTGGGGGATATTCGCTCCGTCACTTCTCTGGAGAGCGCTTTTCAAGGTGCCAAGGCGGTGATCAATCTGGTGGGAATCCTTGCTGAAACCGGTGGCCAAACCTTCGAGGAGATCCACTATCAAGGAACATGCAATGTCATCGCTGCCTGCAAGAACGCCCAGGTCGAACGTCTATTACAGATGAGCGCTCTGGGCACCCGACCAGCGGCGCAGAGCCTCTATCATCAGACCAAATGGAAGGCAGAGGAGAAGATACGGATCTCGGGACTGAACTGGACCATCTTCCGGCCATCGGTGATTTTTGGCCAATATGACGATTTTGCCAATCGATTTGCATCCCTGCTGCGCTTCTCACCCATCGCCCCGCTCATCGGCGACGGCACCGCCAAGATGCAGCCGGTGTGGGTGGAGGATGTGGCGACCTGCTTCCGTATCGCCATCGACGATGAACGCACGATGGGTCAAACCTTTGAACTCGGTGGACCGGAGCAGCTCTCTTTCAATCAGATCATGCAGGCGATTCTCGATGCCATGGACATTCATCGTCCTAAACTGGGCCTGCCCATGCCGCTGCTGAAACTGGAGGCGTCACTGTTTGAGAAGGTGCTGCCCAATCCACCGCTCACCAACGACCAACTCATCATGGCGTCGGAGGACAACATCACCGACCAGGATCCATTGCGGGAACTGTTCAGACTGACACCACGTCGATTTGCCGATGAACTCCCTTCCTATATCGGCAGGAAGTGACACTATCGGCAGGAAGTAACAGGGGCACAACGCATCGCCAACAACGTGCTTAACCGCTTTTTCAGGCGGTCGTGCTCAGAAAGGAGCCGGATGTACTGCTCGTCGTCGTTGACGAACTGCTGAGATCGCTCTGTCCGCCTTGGCGGTCGTAACCGTAGGAAAGCCGGGAGGTGATGCGCGTGCTGGAGGCGGTGGAATCTGTAGAGGAGAGACCATCGAAAAGCGAGGTGGAGTTGGACTCTTCCGTAGAAAAAAGCGCGCTCTTCTCACCACCAATAAGCCGGCTGAAGAGAGAGCTGTTGGAGCCACTGGTCAGCAGAAGTTGCGCCGAACCGGCCCGTCCCCGCATATAGAGACGGGTATACTCCCCCTCTTCCGGCAGATCAATGCCGCTACCGGTGAGTCCTCGGACCAGTCCCAGTTCGATGGGGTGATAGGTGGAGCGTTTAGCGCCGAAGGATGTGAGATCATCCTGCTGATAGCGCACATTGGGATTGATCCCGATCACCGTCGGCAACGTACCCTTCACTGCATTAATGGCCATGGGCATCCCTCCTCGCTCTTGAAACGCACCGATCCTCTTCCATTGTTGGATTCCCGACGCTTATGTCAAGTTCCTTCCACAAACGATACAGCCGTCGCTTCAGGCTTACTTAATCCAGGGACTACCCCTGCAAACCGTCTTGGAATTTCACTGCATCGTCCACGATCTTCTCAAGGTGTTCCCGCTTTACGTGGTGAAAGATCGGTCCACCCGGCGCTATGCGAATATTTGGCCCCTTGGCACACTCTCCCAGACATTCGATCTGTTTGACGGTGATGGAGGAGCCGCGCGCTTTCAGATCCATTTCCAGATCAGACGCAAGGGTCTCCGAATCCCTGTTACCACAGGCCGGTTGGTGGGGGGCTCTCTTCTTGATGCAGACGATGAGGGTGACTGCTGAAGCAGTTTCAGACACGGCGCGCTCCTGATAGAGTAAAAGTCCGGATGGTGACCTACCGTCAACGGTCCATGCCATCCATACGGCATGTTTGGGTTCAGACACTCAGTATAAACGATACGGCGTATAACTGTTAGCCGGTTCATGGGATGCAGTGATGCTCCCGACACGACATCTGAATAGCGGAGAGACGGAAAGGGCCATGACGACGAGAGCACACCTGCACCTGATCGCACTTATCGCACTCATCACGCTCGCCTCCGGGTGTGGCCGGATGGCAACGCCGGTGGTGGTACAACAGTATGGCGATGAACAGAAGAGCTGTGCCACACTGGGCGAAGAGATGATGATTCTGCACCAGGGCATCGAGGAGCATTCGACTGAACTGGAAAGAACGACGTTCTGGCAGTCGGTGACGGAACAGGAGCGGGATCAGGTGCTGCAGACGGAACTGACTGCCATGAAGAGCCGTCACGCCTATCTGACGGGACTGGCGGAAAAGGGCGCGTGCGCGATCACGTCACACACCACCACCGAAGCGCCACAACACGTCGCCGGACCGGAGACCTCTGCTCCCGCATCTCCCTCGTCATCCACCCCGGAGAGCAGCGACACCCCTCACCAACCAGAGCAGCGACGCATACTCATTCCCTATTAGGGCGTGATGAGACGGCCCCATTAGGGCGTGATGAGACGGGTTTAAAAAAAGAGCGTGCACCCTTACACCGGATCGTCGCGACGGATATAGAAGCCGGGCATCATCTCCACGTGGCTCTGAGCGGCACGCATTCGGGACTCCGCAGTGGCCAGAAGCTCTTCGGAGGTGGGGTAGTTGTCGCGGCCACACTGGACGATACCGATGCTGAACGTCACCCCTTTGTGTGCCTTCTCCTTGAAACCACGGATCAGCCTCCGGAACAGCTCCAACGCCTGCTCATCGGTGGTTTTTGGCATGAGAATGGCGAAATCATCCTCCTGAAGACGTCCGGCGGTATCCTCCTTGCGAAGAGTCTCCAGCAGTGAACTTCCAAGCAGAGAGAGCACGGAATCACCCTCCTCTTCTCCGTGCTCGCTGTTGAACTCGGCAAAGAGATTCACATCCACGTGGACCAGCGTCAGGATATCGCGATAACGCTCCGCACCCGAACGCGCCTTTTCCAGACTCTCCAGGAAAGCAACTCGGGTCTGAACGCCGGTAAGATCGTCATTGAGCCGACTCTCCACAGCCACGGCAGCAGCGGGCATCTGCGGCGTGGCGACCTCTTCCGATTCGGCTGGCACCTCGACAACTGCAGCCGTTTCAGCTCCCGGCATCAGGGCGTGCAACCGTTCCGTATCCAGCAACAGACGTTCCGTCATGGCAACCAGACGACCACCATGGGCATCGAATCCACCACTGCGGCAGGAGTTGGCTAGAAACCGTTCAACCACTGTTGCCAGTACCGTCAACATCACCAAATGGTGGCCGGGTCCCAATCCCAGACGCCGCCAAGCGGAAACCAGGGCGGGCGTACTCTTCTCACCGTCGGCGACATCTTCCGCAAAAAGCGCCTTGACGTGACGGGGTAACGCACCTCGAAACTGCTGCCACCCTTCGGTACTGCCGTTGACACCGTCGAAGGCGTTGTGCAGGAGAAGACGGTCGGAGACACTGGAGGCGATGGTATCAGCATTGCTCTCAAGAGCAGAGCGGCACGCCGCCAATCCATCGACACCAGGAGCATCGACACGCAGATCGATCAGTCCGGGACTCTCCGCCGGCCTCTTGCTGGTGGGTGTATCGTTCTGCATCGCCATACCTGATTCCCCGTTCAAGCATCCATCATGAATGGTCGAAAACCGCTGCGCCCCAACCGTAACCGGGGAGACAGCCTCATTTTCGGCTGGGACTGTGCACGCTCATCCTGTTTCTGGCATCATAGCGATACTGGAATCATAGAGCTACATCTATCGTGCTCCGAGAAACGAATACGAGCGCCAAACCGTGGGTGAGAAGAATGTGGCAGTACAATGATGCCAACACGCTTGAGGATCCGGAGAACTTCTCCACCATTCTCTGCCTCCGATTGGAGAAGCGGGATCCCGAACGCAATCAGGCGCGCTTCTATACGGTAACGGTGATCTGCAATCTCTTCGGTGAGTGGACGCTCATGCGGGAGTGGGGACGGATCGGAAGTCCGGGAACGCTGCGCGTGACCATCCACGGAGAAAAAAGGGAATCTGACCGAACTTTACGTCGTATTTTCAAAGAGAAACGACGCAAAGGCTATCGCCTTATCCGCCTCAATCGAAGCGATCTCACCGCCGAGAACTCGTCAAGTAATTGACAGAATCCTCTCTGCTACTGTACGAATGGTGAGGATCGGGACGCGCAGAAAAGAGAGACCGTCCCTGAAGAAGCCGTGGAACTGCCGTTGATGTGGCGGCTTGGTCCTTATCTTGCTATTATGACTGTGCATGGCGAACCCTCCACTGAGCCGGTTGATGGCACCCAGCATGCCTGGAGAGGGTCTCCATGTGTCACTCTTTGATAAAACGCCAAAACACACGTTGGGATGTTGAGACATGTCAGAAAACACGGTGACCAAGATCGGCATTGTCGGCGGTGGGACCGAGGGCAAAGCCCTGCTTCAGTTGCTCACCAAAAGTTCTGCAGCCCAGGTGCTCTACCTGGTTGATCAGAATCCCAATGCCGCTGCCATGATCGTAGCCAAACGGCTCGGTGTGAAAACCATGACCAAGGTCGACTCCGCCGTTCGAAACAGTCCGGTGGATGTGATCGTCGATGCGACAGGCTCGGAAGAGGCCCGCGCCGTTATCGCCGAAAACATGACCCAGGGTGAAATCCTCTCCGCCAACACCATCATGCTTCTTGATCAGGTGTTCGAGAACAAACGGGGTGAGAGCACACAACGCGTGTTCGAAGATCTCTACGGTGTACGCAAAGAGATCGATCGCAGCACGCGGGACGTCTCCAAAACGCTGCACGGTATTGAAAAAATCTCCAACGAGCTGGAGGTGCTGGCCATCAACGCCGGTATTCAGGCCTCCCGAGCCGGAGAGTTCGGCAAGGGGTTTGCCGTGGTGGCCGGTGAGGTGAAGAGCACCGCCCGAGTCGCCCGTGATCTGGCCGGTGATATCGATCGCGTTATCAGCGAGATCTCCGCCATGTCCAACAAGATCGAGCAGTCGCTCAAAAAGGCGCAGTAACGCCTCCGCAGTGTGCGCACCCTCTCGCACAACGACTCATCTACACTTTCATCAAGAACACACTCTGTCGGCTGGTTTTATCGACCATCAGCCGGCAGAGACCGTTTATGTACTCTGGATGGTCGTCTACTCTTCAAGCTGATCAATAATGGAAACAAGTGGCAGTAACCGCGCATCGTAGTTGGGATCCACGGCATTCAGCCCGGTGATGGAAGGCTTGATGGCGGTGAGTATGGAACGCCCTACGAAGCTTCTTTTCATCTCGACCAGCGTCTGACTCAAGGTTTTGATCAACGTCGGCGAGAGATCCGATCGAGTGACAAAAAGGTGGGTTCCGATCTCCGGAATCCTATCCAGCTCCCGCAAACCCCGAGTCGCATATTTTCTGAAGACACTCTCTTTGACCGCCCCGACTTCAAAACGTCCTGACAGCACGGACAGCGCCACATTGTCGTGACCATTGAGATGTCCATGCGCCCCGAGATCCTCCAGGGTGATCCCCACCTTCCGTAGATGGATGCGCGGCAGGACGTTCCCCATGCTCGAATGCACGTCACCGAACGCAAACCGTTTTCCCCGCACCTGTTCGATGGAGGTCAACGGACTCTCCGTACGAACGACGATGCTTCCATTGAAGGTGCTCTTGCCGTTCACCTCCAACTGCGCCAATACCGGTTTCTTGCCATAGCGGGTGATGACACGCAGATAGGGAATCGGCCCCATGTAGGCGATGTCACACTGGTTTTCCCCGACATCATTGATGTGGGTGCCATAGCTGGAATAGACTTTGAGCCGAAACGTCACCCCACTCGCCTCCGACAGCCATTTTGCCATCGGCGTGAAGCGTTCAAGAAGGTCGGAAGGGCGCATAAAGGGGTGAATACAGAATAGGCGCTCGGGAGAGGGCGCTGCCTGAGCATCTCTCGGGAGGAACACAATAAGAGCTGCAAGCAGAAAGAGGCAGGTACGTTTCATCGCATGGAACCGCTGACGATTCAATGAGATCTCCATAATAGCACAAGACCAACCGGGTTGAGAGAAGGGGGTGCCTTGACGTGTGGATGCCACTCTATTCCGTACGGTTTGCGGAATCTTCTCACACACCACTGAAGCTCAAATGATAGCGCGTGACATGAACGACACGAGTGTGGGCATCAGGCGACGTTGAGCTGTCCAGCCCGTTGGCGAATCAGAGTTGTGATGCGGTCGAAGGACTCGGACTTGTGGACCACGGGCACATCTGACGGAAGAGGCGCTTCCTTCTGGATCTCCTCCGATTCCAGCGCGGTGAGCACCACGATGTAGGTGTTTCTGAGGGCCGGAGTTTCACGAATCGCTCGGATCATCTCGAAACCGTTCATGCCGGGCATGGCCAAGTCGCTGATGATGATGTCCGGTTTATACTCACCGATCATCATCAATCCATCGAAGCCGTTATCCGCCGTACTGATCCGGATCGGTTGATCCAACCGTTTGATCTCCTTCTTGATCAGAAGGACCATGTCAGGATCGTCTTCCACCAGCAGCAGATGGATCTCCGAGGACTCCTCCTGCCCACTATCCTTGGCGTGCCGCTTGTGCAGCTCCTCAACCGACTGTCGGCTGATGCGCCGATGGCCGCCGGGCGTTTTCCACGCCTTGAGAAGACCACGCTCGATCCAGTCATGGATCGTCGGCGCTGCCACACCGAATAGTCTGGCAACTTCGCTGGTGGTAAGGTATGTTTTTTCGCGTGCTGTCATAAAGTCCGCCCCAATCAGTTACTCTCCGCGGAAGTATCGCATGTTTTTTTGACATCTCCAAATTATTTGTATACTGGGATTTATGGGAAATATTTGATTCCGACATAAACCCACTCATACCCAGCCCAGACAGACACGCAATCAATTACTGTTATTTGGCTTTCCGTATAAACACTAAATATTCGGACAACATTAAAGCAAATAACACAAACGAACACAAGAAACTGAATTCACAAGAATTAAGATCTTGTTCCAGAGCACATTATCCTCCATTTCCTCTCGTCCACACCGCCACCGTCACGACCGCTTCAGAAGGCGGCGCACGCTGGCCAACGTCGATTTGAGAGAGGTCACCGCTGCTGCCGGTAGATGCTCGTGAATCCAGAGACGCACACCGCGCCAGAGCAGTTCCGAACCGGTTTCTCGATAGGGATCATCCCCCTCTTTCACCCGCTTCAGACAGCTCTCATACGACTGCACCTCGCCCTTATGCAGAGGCGTCGCGAGATCCAGCAGTTGCTGAAGATCCTCATTCTCTGCCAGGAGTTTTCGCCGAGACGCAACGGTGAGCAGCTCGATGGCGCAGTCCTGCAGACCGTGAATCTCATAGAGAGCCGCCAATTTCAGCAGACGGCTCCTGTTCCAGAACGGATGGCTGCCCGTGACATCTTCGCGCTCCAACTCCGTGACCGCATCCCGCAGATAGAGCAGATCAGCCGACACGACCTGACCAGTGCGACTGGGGCCGGAAACCGGATTGCCATGCTCATCGGCAAAGGGAGAGATCTCCGGCAGCACCGTGCGGCGAAACCGTTTCAGATCCAGATCAAACAGCTCGAAACCCTGTTCTTGAAGAAAACCGTCCACCCTGTGAAACGGCGGTTGATCCAGTACCGGCCCGAAAAAGGTCTCCAGCGACAGACCGATTACTGAATTCAACGTCCGGGTTCCGGCCTGGAGGATATCCAGCTCCGCCCCTTCCACATCCAACTTCATGAAGTCGGGATCTCTGCTTCCAGCATCCTTCAGAAATCCATCCAGATCCACGGTGTCGAGCGTGGTGGTTCCGGTTACGGCGACATTTCCCATCTGTCCAAGACGCGTCCACCAAGCCGGATCATAGCGATAGAAGCCGCACGAGGCGTTGAAACGAGTCAGATAAAAGGTGTGCTCACCCTGGTCTCCGAAGAGAGCGACGGGATAATAGCGTGTGGGAACCGGATGGGAAAGGGCGTTGAGTCGCTCCGCCTCCTCAGCGTCGGCTTCGAAACCGAGGATGTGGGCCTGATCGCCGAACAGCACCCAGTGGTCCTCGGCCCCATAGCGGGCACCCACATCGATAATGCGTAGCGGATCGTCCCGGAACCGTCCCTGTGCGATCAGATGCCGGGTCATACGGGGATCGTCGATGATATTGGCGTGACTCATGATGCTGTTTTTGCCTCCAGTGCCTCCCAGCGGGCATACGCCTCCTCCAGCTCCTGCTCCAGAGACTCCAGACGTGCCGCCTCTTCAGCAGCCCGGTTGCCGGGGGTGGTGTAGAGTTCCGGATCGGAGAGCGTCTCCCGTATCGCCTCCAACTGCTCCTCCATCTTCTCTATCTTGGCAGGAAGCGCATCCAGCTCACGCTTCTCCATGTATCCGAGACGCTTGCCCCGTTGCGCTACTGGTTTCGTTGATTTGACTTCAGCCGTTTTTGGAGAAGGCGTCGGCGAGAGTGAAGAGAGTGGCGCCTCCTGCCCCCCTTTGCGTTGCTGAATCCAGTCGTCGTAACCGCCGACGTAATCACCGATCCGCCCCCCCTCTTCAAAAGCGAGAATGGAGGTGACCACATTGTTGAGAAATGCCCGGTCGTGGCTCACCAGAAGAATGCAGCCGGGATAGTCGATCAGCTTCTCCTCCAGCAGCTCCAGGGTCTCCATGTCCAGATCGTTGGTCGGCTCATCCAGAACCAGGGTGTTGGAGGGCTTGAGAAACAGTTTCGCCAGCAGAAGACGGTTGCGCTCACCACCGGAGAGCACCGACACCGGCGAACGCGCCCGGTCGGGCGTGAAAAGAAAATCCTGAAGGTAGCTCATCACATGCCGCGGCTGGCCGTTGATGGTGAGCATATCCTTGCCGTTGGCGACGTTATCCACCACCGTCCCGGAGAGATCAAGATCCCGGCGCAGTTGGTCGAAATAGGCGATCTCCAGTCGGGTTCCCAGATGCACTTCGCCGGTGACAGGTTCCAGATGACCCAGAATCAACTGCAACAGCGTGGTTTTTCCGGAACCGTTGGGGCCGACGATACCCACCTTGTCGCCACGCATCAAAAGGGTGGAGAAATCGCGAATGAAGGTTTCTCCCTCATAGCGATAGCTGACGTTCTTGATTTTGGCGACCAGCTTGCCGGAACCCTCCGCCTTCTGGATGTTGAGTTTCACATCACCGATGCGCTCCCGACGCTGTCGTCGCTCCCGGCGTAGTGCCTGTAGCGCCCGCACCCTGCCCTCGTTGCGGGTACGGCGGGCTTTGATCCCCTGACGAATCCACACCTCCTCCTGCGCCAGTTTTTTATCAAAACGGGCCTGCTCCTTCGACTCAGCCTCCAGAGCTGCTTCTTTCAACTGCGTATAGGCGGTGAAGTTACCCGGCCAGGAGGTGAGCCGCCCCCGGTCCAGTTCGATGATCCGCGTCGCCAGGGTATCGACGAATTGACGGTCGTGGCTAATGAAGAGCAGCGTCCCGCGCCACGCTTTGAAGTGGGACTCCAACCAGGTGATAGCGTCGATATCCAGATGGTTGGTAGGTTCATCAAGGAGAAGAAGATCGGGTTCGGTCACCAGCGCCCGCGCCAGAAGCACCCGCCGTTTGAGCCCACCGGAGAGCGCGTCGAATGGGGAATCGGCAGGGAGATCCAGTTGGGTGATCAGGGTCTCGGTCTGCTGCTGCACATCCCATCCGCCTGCGGCTTCCAGAGCGTTCTGGGTCTTTTCCAAAGCGTCCAAAACCGAGGCGTCGGGGGCGTCTGCCAATTGCCGGCTCAGATCGTGGTAGCGTGAAATCAGCGTTCCCCGCTCACCCAACCCTCCAGCCACGGCGTCGAAAACGCTCCCTGCCAGTCCCGTTGGCACCTCCTGCTCAAGCCGAGCCACCTGTACGCCCTGGCGCCGGGCCACCTCTCCTTGATCCGGTTGGATCTCTCCTGATATCAGCCGCAACAGGGTGGTCTTTCCGGCCCCGTTGCGCCCCACCAGTCCGATCCGCTCACCGGGTTCGATAATCAGATCGACACTCTCCAGCAGCGCGGGACCACCGAAACCGACCTGGACACTCTTGAGTTGAAGCAGCGACACGGCGTGTGTAGCCTCTTGGATGCGTGCAACACCGGCACCACTCCCCCGAATCGCTCATGCCATTCGGAGTGGAGGGCACGCAGCGCCTCTGGCGAGGAGTGATACAATCATGAGATTCATCCCCCTTTGGGGCAGTGGCCACTATAGCACGCACACCGAGATGTGAAAACGCATGGAAACCCTCCTCCTGCTTGTGATTCTGACCCTTGTTGCCTGGTGGTATTTCGGCATGCAGGCGCGAGAACGCGCCCACGGTCTGGCCAAAGGGGCATGCAGCACCATGGACGTCACCCTTCTGGATGACACCGTGGCCATCGCCTCTCTCACACTGGCACGTAGCGCCGAAGGACGCCTGGTGGTGCGCCGAATCTATACGTTCGACTGCGTTGATGATCTGGAGATTCGCCACCGTGGCACCATCATCCTTTTGGGGAAACGACTGGAGAACCTTCTGATCCAGGATCTTGATCCGACACTACCGCAGTGATTGATGGTGGCAGCGAGAACGGATCGTGGTAGAATAAGGGAGTATTGTGTTCACCCTACTGCTTCCAGGCTCTGCCTAACAATTCGTCGAAGGTGAAGCTCCGGCAAGGCGAAATCACGCAGAAAACGCGAAGTGTGCACGAAATATGCACTCCAGCGCGGATTCAGGCTGAATGCCGACATGCCCGAGTCCTTCTACGGGAACTTCCTCCTCCACAAGCAGCACACAGTCGAGTAGGAAGGGGCCGTTGCCGGAACCAGTGGTGACCTGATGCGTGTCGAGGTAAGCCTTCAACGTCGTGTCACGAAACCGGGATGCGGGTCGGGCCGTCAGAGCGGCCTCTTCCTTCTGCTTCTCTTTCAAAGCAGAAAACCATCCCAGCTATACTCAAAGAGACTTTTTTTGCAAGGAATCGGACCATGCCAGCGACCACCAAAACTCGGAATAATCGTATCGTGACGGCCATTCTCGGACTCACCCTCTTTGCTGGTGGTCTCGGAGGATGCACCAATCCCAGCACAGCGACCAAAGGCGCCGGTTTGGGTGCCCTGGGCGGCGGTCTGGCCGGGAGCTTGATCGGTCCCTCCAAGAACCGCCAGGAGAATGCTCTGATCGGTGCCGCCATTGGTGGCCTACTGGGTTATGCCGTGGGTAATGAGATGGATAAACAGGACACGGCACGGCTCAATGACTCCTTTGAGACCAGCCCCTCCTATCAGCAATCCTCCTGGGTCAATCCCGATACGGGCCGCAGCTATGCCGTAACGCCGCAACCCGCTTTCAGCCAGGACAACGGCCAGATCTGCCGCGAGGCGAAGATCGATGTCACGGTAGATGGAAAAACCGAAACCATGACCAAGACCGCCTGCCGCAACGATAGCGGACAGTGGGAAATCTGACCACAGCGCCATGCGTTTAAGACGTTCATCTCCAAGGAATCGCCATGGAAGCCGGTGACCTCATCCGCGAGGTCAACCGGCTTTTCAATCAAGGCGATACACCGGACGACTTCACCCTACACCGTCTCACCACGGAAGCCGGGAGACTCGGCAACGAACAGAGTGCCGTTGGTCTGCTGGTTCAAGCACGTCTGGCCTGCCTTGCGGGCCGGGTGGAGGCGATGCGTGCCTTTCACATACAGCTTCTCAACCACGCCCCCGACCATCCGAAAGTTCATCTCGACTACGCCCTCTCCCTGCGCAAACTGGGGTTCTACACCGAAGCCCGCGAACGCTCACGTACCGCCCTTGAGCTGGATTCCGGCCACTCTGGAGCGGTGCAGAGCCTGATCCGCGACACGGTCGCCTCCGGTCGTATCCATGAGGCCTCAGAGCTAGCCCGCAAGGCCATGGAGAGCTTTCCCATGACCCGGCGTCAGTTCGCCTTCGTCAACGAAGCGGCCCGTTTTCTATCGGATCACGATATCGAGGATGACGCGCTGGAGGCACTACCGACACTGGCAATGGCGTTGTTGCACGCTGACGATCGCTTCCCCTACGGCTCGCTTCGCTGTCCGGCGGTTCAACTCCATCTGGATACGGGAACCGCTGATCCCAGGATCAACCCTTCTACCGGACGGCCCATGGAAGGCATGCGTCTGGAGGGGCTGCCGGTGGACGGCTTGGGCCTGGACTGCGGCGTACCCGACGTGGGCGGTGGCGTGATCCTACCGGGAGAGGACACCAACAGGGGTGCGGCTGCCGGCCTGCGCACCGGACTCTCCCCCGACAACGGGCTCTACGACGGATACCGCTTGCACTGGCGTATTCAACTGGCCGACGATGATGAAACGGTCGATCTCTGGAATGAACGGTTGGGCAAAGCGCTGCTCGATTCGGAGATCGACCTTGAGTTGTTGCGCACCGTTGCACTGCGTTTCATCTCCCGCCGAGGCGGTGTCCACGGCGCCCAGGTCTTTTTCGCCTGACTGCTGTTCAAGGAGAGATACCCATGAGTACCGGCGGCTGGGGCTGCCCCCACGAAGAGGATGGTAAGTGCCGGAAAGTGGATATGCGCATCTGTGATCCAGGCATGAAAGGGTGCGTGCTGGCGGGTCGATTCGTATTCAGCAACGCAAGCAAGAACCGTCCGGGTGGCCCGAAGAGACGCCCCCGCCGCGATGCCCAGGGCCGCCGCATTGTTGAATCAGACCAGCCGAACCGAAGAACCCGCAGAGGAAGAGCGCGCCATGAAGAAGAGAGTTAACGCCACACCACGGCCAGTGAAACCCCTTCTGGCCGCCCTTCTCGCGCTCAGTATGGTGATTCAAGCCGGGTGCAGCCAGGAGGAGATCACCAGCACCGCCAAGAACATGGCTTCCGCCGTCATTCAGGGTGAAAGCATCGAGTCGGTGGTCACCCGGACCGCCGTCAACAAAGCGGAGCGCTATATCCGTGATCCGGAACGGATCAAGGCGGATTGGCAGCGACTCAAAACGACCATGGCGTCATTTCGGGAGAAGTTGCGCAGTGTCTGGGGTAAGGGCAATACCGAAGAGGAGTCCAACCCCAAACGCTACGTCAAGTATACCGACCACTATCTCAGCCGCGCCGAAATCGCCTTCGATAATGGCCGTATCCGCGTCGAAACACTGGATGCCGACAAACCTCTGGAACGGCTGGAAGGTGCTATCGTGGCAACCCTGCTCACCCCGGAAGACCCCCGACAGATCGACCTCTTCTCCGATACACCGGTGCCCATCGGTGGCACGCCCTATCTTCTCGGTCAGGTGGTGGATCAGAAGGGCCGCGACATCAACAACGAGTCCCGGGCGCGTGACTATGCCCGCCATCTCATCAAATCGGTTCTGAAAACCCGTACCGTCACCACCCCCAAAGGGAAGAAGACCGGCCACTCGGTGGAGTTTGCCATGACCGCCCGCCATCAGGATATCCGGGCGAAACGGTTCAAACCCCTGGTGGAGCGCTACGCCGAAAAGTATGGCCTCAGCAGAGCGCTGGTCTACTCGGTGATCCGAACGGAAAGCGCTTTCAATCCCTATGCCGTCAGCCACATTCCCGCCTTCGGCCTGATGCAGATCGTGCCGAAAACCGCCGGACGGGACACCTGGCAGTATCTCTATGGAAAGAAGGGAACCCCCAGCAAGGACTATCTCTTCGACCCGGAGCGCAATATCGAGATGGGCACTGCCTATATGGATCTTCTGGAAGAGCGCTATCTGGGGAAAGTGCGCGACCCCCTGGCGCGAGAGTACTGCATGATTGCGGCTTATAATGGGGGCATCGGTCGGGTATTGCGTCTGTTCGGCAAAGGCATCAACGGCGCCCAAGAGCAGATCAATACCCTCTCGGCTTCCCAAGTCCACGACCGCCTTAAAAGTCGCATGCCGAAAGAGACCCAACACTATCTGATTAAGGTTCTTGAAAACAAGAAACGCTTTGTGGCCGTGTAGGGCGTGTCCTCAATTAGAACGAAATCGC
>JADGBX010000220.1 GCA_015231265.1 Magnetococcales bacterium
TCCCCCTCCACGCAAGTGTGTCGCGCGCCGGGGGGTGGGGAGTGCGTCGAGGACGGCGACCGGTGAAGAGTGTGTTTCCTCTCTTGAGAGTTACGGCCACAGCCACAGCCCACAGCCACGTCAACGGCTACTTCACCCGAACTGTTACCTCTCCAGCGAGGAAGAACACGGAGATGGCACCGAAAGTCGTGCTCCACAAAGCAGAGTGTGATTGGCACACGAAATTTCTACGCGATCATCGAAGGGATTCGTACACACTTCGGGCTAAAACGCCAAACCGTCCTCACCTGTATCCGCAGCCGCTCCATCCTCCTCTTTCGGTTTGTCGCCGGAGAGCGAGACCTGAATATCACCATCACTCTTGGTGACGCGTGTCATGCGATCCACCATATCATTCCAACCGATGCGCGGATTGTGACTCACCACATCGACAGTGGGCGGAATGATGGCGCCAACCACGAGATAATCACGATTACCCGAGCGCTCCACTCCGCGAAGATGGAACGTATCGTTGACCAGGGAGCAGTGAAACCCCAGCTTGTCGTACCGATACTCCTTGAAGATGGAGAGAATGCCCCGCTGCAAAGAGCCGGAAGCGCCGCCCCCGGAGCCCATGACCTGGAGGCTCTCCAACGCTTTGACGCTGATGCGGTGGGAGGGTTTGCCATCGACGGTGACCAGATGGGCTTTGAAGGAGACCGGTTCCGTGCCCGCCATGACGAGGTTGTTGACCGCGCCTGAGACGGTGCCGTGAATCTCGCCCATTTCGAGGAATCGGGTGAGACGTCCCAGATCGAGGCGCTCCATATCCAGGGAAGCCCGCAGGGTGGGCAGCGGCGATAACAGCTCCGAGAGGGAGACCCCCTTGAGAGTGATGAGACCGTTGAACACCGTGGCCATCACCGACCCCTGAAGAAGCAGAGCATCCTCCTTCCAGCGGATCTCCTGCCACCCCCCCTGAAGCGTGCCTTCGACGGTGGGGGTTCCCAGCGCCGTGGTGAGCTGTCCGATGTCGATCTCCTCGACGGTGACGGCGCCCTGAAGATCCTGCTTTTGAGAGGCGATCTCCGTGACCAGAAGATCGACCAGAGTGACGCGTCCGCCGAGCAGGGCGATTTCGACAGGTTCCATAAGGCGGAGAGAGTCGGCCACCAGAAGCGGTTTCAGCGTGATTGGGGCGACGGCAATGGTGCCGAAGGTGAGGTCATCCAGCTGGATCAAACCCGGATTGGGCGCTTTTCCTGAGGAGGAGCGGGAGGCGTGCAGGGGAAGATCGATCTCCAGCGAGCCGACGCGCCAGGCGCCGGAGGTGGCTGCAAGTGAGCCGTTGTTGAGGATGAGATGGCCACCCAGAGAGGGGAAGGGGGTGGGTGTATCGTCCCGAGGTTCGGGCAGGCGGATCTTCACCTGTCCGGAGAGCGTCCCGGTGAGTGTTACCCCGGCGATGTTGGGAGAGGTGACCGCCAGGGCATCGGCCAGATAGAGCGCATGCAGCCGTCCCAGATCGAACCCCTTCAGCGCCATGGAGGCGGAGAGTTGATAACGGGGTTTACGCCCTTTTTTGCTCTTTTTGCCGATTGTACCGTTTCGTTGCCGTTTCAGCGTCAGAGAGAGCGGACCGCTGGTGGTGGCGTTGAGGCGGGTGGAGAGCGACCAGGCATCACTGCCGGTCTGGCGAAAGGTGAGGTGAACCGATGCCTGCTCTTCGGCGAGATTGCCGTAGAAGGCGCCGTGCAGCCACTCCCCCTTCTTCAGAGAGATGTCGCTCTTCAGAGAGAGCAGACCGTTGCTCTGCTGGGCGAGAGATCCCTTCAGAGAGAGCGCCCCCTTCTCCAGCATGAAGGCGTCGGTCCCCCCCTCGCTGGAGGGTGGGGTGGTGATCGCCAGATCACGGCCATTCAGACTGTACCGCAGCGCCACCGGGCCACGGTGCGGGAGGTGGGCGGAGAGTTCGCCCTTGAGCTGACCGGCGGTGCTCCACCCCTGGGGCAGATAGGGCATGAGATCGCCCAGTATCAGCCCTTTTTTGGGCAGGTGAAGATTAAGGCGGGTGTCCAGTGGCAGCGCTTTGCCGGTTGTGGATGGTGCGTCGGCGGCGGCTGTTTGGCGTAGGGTGAGCGTCATGGGACCGGAGCCGGGATTCACCCGGAAATCGCCATGTATCGAGCCGTCGGCGGCTCCGTGCAAAGCACCACGGGCAGTGATTGCCTGCCAGCGTCCGGATCGTCTCTTTTTGGTCTCAACTCCGGTGGGCATGAACGCGTCGGCGTGAAGTGTGAAGGGATTCAGACGCCATCCACCATCCTCCACAACCCCGTGCACGGTGCCGCTGGTTCGAACCCGCCGCAACCGGGTGCCGTTGCTGGTAGTGATGGTGGCGGCCTTCACGGTAAAGGCGGCACTGATCTCGGGCGGAAGCGGCCAGGTGAATCGACTCTTCAGAGCGAGATCCATGCCCGAGACCCGCTCCGCACCATGGGCAAGATGATGAAGTGGAGCGTGCAGCTTCAGAGCTACGGGAACAACATCAGCCTCGGCAGGGGAAACGTCGGTGTGGGGGGGCGACAGGTCGGAAATCGACGTTCCGGCGTGCAGCGTCAGTGTCCAAGGGTTTTTGACGGTCATGGTGGGGCGTTGCGGGATCTGCAACCACTTCAGCAGAGTCACCGGTTTCTTGATCACCAGGGCCACCGATCCATGGGGCGTGTCCGTGGTGTCTGGTCCGCCTGCCGACGGTATGCCGCCCTCGCCGGTAAGGGTGAGCAGCGTGCCCAGGGCGCCGGACAGTTTCTCCAGTCGCCAGCCGTTGTGGTGTTGTTTCAGAACGCTCTTCAGAGAGAGATCACGACTCTGTGTGCTGCCGGGGGGGGTGGCGCGTCCGGTGAGCGTAAGATGGAATCCCCGAGTGAGAAGGGTCTCTCCGGGGGGCGCTTGCGGGAGGGAGTCCGTTTGAGGGGGCGATGGGGCGGTTGACGCCTCCGAAGAGGCGGTCTCCGACGTCAGAGAGAGCCGTGCCCGAGGCAGCCGCCAGCCGCTCTCCAGCGTGCCGTCACGCAGGGTGCCGTTGAGATGGATCTCCGGCAGGGGAGACGAAAAAGGCCAGTTGAGCGACGCCACCGCACTGACGGTGCCCTCCTGAAGCGTAGTGATGCCGGCGCCCGCGAGCATGGGGGCTGGTGAGAGCGCATCGAGCATACCGCTGGCGAGCAGGGCGCCCTCGGTGATGCGCACCATGGCGTGCAGAGGGCCGCCGGGATCTCCCACCGCTTGAAGCCGTCCGGTGAGCGTCATCTCCTCGCCGATGCGCTGGCTGCTGGCGTGAAAATGGAGTGTCTCCAGGCGCTGTTGCCGTCCCCTTTCCTGGTCGCGCCACTCCATTCGGCCATTGCGCAGGGAGAGAACCAGTTCCGGTATCCAAGGTGGAACCCGGAGCCCATGGCGTCCCAGGTGATCACGAATCAACTCAGGCAGGGGAAGGGGCTGGGCGGACGGCGGCGGTTCGGAGTGGGTGACCGTCAGTCGAAGACGGGGACGCAGCAGATCGAGGCGGAGACGGGTGATTCCGAAGGAGAGCAGGGCATTGAAGTCCAGGGTGAGCCGATCCACATCAGCGAGCAGGGAGTCCCGGTGAAGATGCAGTGATTCTACCACCAACCGCCCCCTGGACGGTTCAAGATAGACGGCTCCGGTGGAGAGGGTAAGATCGCTGTGGCGGGAGATCCGATCCAGAAGCAGTGGCCGGACCGTCTCATTGAGAATCGCCACCAGCGGCAGCGCCATCACCACACTCAGGCTCACCACTACAGCAAGTAGCCACCGTCGCCAGCGCCCCGGTTTGCGCGTCGAGGGGGGTGGGCTCTTCTCCTGCTCGCATGGCTCCTCGCCCCCTTGCTCGGGAGGTTGGATCTGCGTAGATGTGGCGTCCTGTTCACGCATGCCTGTTGTTTTCACGTATCGGATGTGAAATCGAAATCGCTGTTCACTGATCCAAAATTTAACACATGGCTACAGGAAAGGGGGAATCTTTGTCACATCAACGCGGCGGGGAGTGGAAACGCCATCGCTTCCCGGCTCACCGACAGGGTGTCCGTCGTTGTTACGCGATCACCGAGAAAGGCCAACAGCTCCTCCACCAGTTTCTCCGGGGCCGATGCTCCGGCGGTAATGCCCAGAGTCTCCACATTCTCCAACCAGGCGGTATCGATATCCTCGGCGGATTCGATCAATTTCGCCTCGGTTCCGGCCCGTTCCGCCACTTCCCGCAGGCGGTTGGAGTTGCTACTGTTCGGTGCTCCGAGAACCAACACCAGATCACACTTCCCCGCCAACGCCTTGACTGCATTCTGCCGATTCTGGGTGGCGTAACAGATATCCTCGCGGGGAGGCTCCTGAATCCCCGGAAACGTCTCTTTCAACGCCGTGACCAACTCCGCGGTCTCATCCACCGAGAGGGTGGTCTGGGTGATGAAGGCAACGGGGGTTGATGAGGCCGGGGAGAGCGCCTCCAACTCCTCCGGAGAAGAGATGCGCTCCATGCGACCTTTCTGAAGCTGGCCCATGGTGCCCTCAACCTCCGGGTGTCCTTTGTGGCCAATGAGAATGATGCGTGCCCCTTCGTTCTCCAGTCGTTCCGCTTCCCGGTGGACTTTGGAGACGAGAGGGCAGGTGGCATCAAGGATTCTCAGGGGTCGACGCTCCCCTTCGGAGGAGACTGCTTTCGAAACACCGTGCGCCGAGTAGATGGCGGTGGCGTTGTCGGGGATGGCGTCCAGCTCATCAACGAAGATCGCCCCTTTGTTGCGCAGGTACTCCACCACATGCCGGTTATGCACGATCTCGTGTCGAACGTAGATGGGGGCGCCGAAGATCTCCAGGGCGCGCTCAACGATTGCGATCGCCCGGTCGACACCGGCGCAGAAACCTCGGGGTTCGGCTAGAATGACGCGCATGTTTTTCAAAACCTGTTGGCAATACGGGGGTTGATGTTCAGTCGAGAGGTTGGGGGTGGGCGGTTATGTGCGGCCACAGCCTCACGCATGGTAGTGCGGAGAGGGCACTGTCAAAGGGTACAGCCACGACAATAACCAACGGATAAAGGCCACGTCAATGTCGCGGAATCTATGGTTCCGCACCCTCTATTCCGTCCTTGTTCGGTGTGATTCCTCTCTGGATAGAAATCACACCGGATCACCCCGCTGTTGACGTGGCCGTGGCCGCACCTCTCAAGAGAGGAACCACACTCTTCACCAGTCGCCGTCCTCGAC
>JADGBX010000221.1 GCA_015231265.1 Magnetococcales bacterium
TGGTGCATTTTCAGGCCAAACCCGAAGGGCTGGCGGCACGCCAGCGCGGTTTCGAGCTAATTGAGGACACACCCTAGACAGCCTGAAGCGTCCCTTACAGTGCCGTATTGATACCTCAATAGAAGGGCATGAATGCTCGTAGACTGCTTCCGGAGTAGATCCATCGTTGCCTTGGATGGTAATCTCTTATGGAGATACACCAGCAGACGCTGACTATACGCCCCATTCCGTCTGTCAGATACTGGAGACACCCGTGAGTATCATAACAACACTACCGGAAGAGTATATTCTTGGACATGACGCTATCGATACTCAGCACGAGGTTCTCTTCTGCATCTATAAGGAAGTCGAACACTACCTGAATGTGTCCGATAATGCGTTTCCTGTTGAGGCTATCTTCAATGGGCTGACACACTACGTTGGAACCCACTTCGCCTATGAAGAAGTGTTGATGAAGGAGAGCGGGTATCCGGACCGGCCCAATCATGAGCATGAACATGCCACTCTTTGCAGTCATGTGGGCGGGGTGGTGTCGGACTACGCAGAGGCAGAAGGTGACCAGGAACAGCAGTTAGCCATCGTCAGAGAGCTCAAGGCTTTTCTTGACACGTGGTTGACCATGCATATTTCAGTCGTTGATCGCCAGATGGTCGAGCATCTCCTCAAATCAAAAACGGAGTGATACGGAAACCGGCTGTTGAGTGGGCTTCTGACCCAACAGCGGTTTCAACAGCGATCACAACACTACTCCGGCCCCTCCATACGCCCTTCGCACCGTTGCCAATAGCGACTGATGGTATCGGTCATCCTGAAAAGATAGCGATAGTCCCGAATCCCCCATCGGGTGAGCACCTGAGCGATCCTCAAGCGATTCTTACGAAAGAGCGACGTGGGAAACGGCTTCATGGCCATGAGTCGAGCCGCTTTCTCCAGATCTTTGCGGCGGAAGGCGCGATCACGACTGGCATCCCCTTGCGCCCACTGTAGACGTCCCTCTTCAGGCAGCGGAAGAGGGCAGGGGAGATGACCGGCAAAGCTGTAGTCCTGCCAGGGGATTTCTTTGATGACCGAGGGAAAACAGTCCAACCAGCGATGGTAGTAGCGGTGACCCAACGCCGCATCCATGGGCAGCGCAGCCCAGAGGCGGAGGAAGTCCGGGTCGAAGAAGGGGAGTAGAAACTCCAAACGCACTCTGTCGATATGTTCGTGGTGGTAGGTGAGATGGCGCCGCTGATCGTTAAAGAGCAGGAAGAGATAGAAACGGCGGTCGTTTGATCTTGGGGAGATCTCCGTCAGAGTCCGGAGAAGTCCCTGCTCGGGCCAGGAGGCGATCCGCTGCCAAAAGGGGTCGGTGAACGCCTTACGCGGCAGGGAGGCCGGATGGCGTTTGCGCCAGCCAGTGATGATACCGGGGAGATCGTTGCGCCGACTCGCTTCGACGATCTCCGGCGTCAGATAGACGTGACCACAGCCGACGCTGCCGCCATCGCCGGACCAGATGAGATTGGGGCGGTCCGGGGCGGGCTGCTCTTCCGGTTCGGTGTCGAGCAGTGTCCGCACCAGCATGGGGATCTCCTCACCGGTGAGCCCTTCCGGGCTGCTACGCCCCTGGTGGTCGATGCCCAGAGCGTCGGCATACTGCGCACTGAGCAGACGGTCCAGGGAGTTCTCCCAAGCAAAGGTGTGGGTGCGGACGGCGATCTTCAACGCGCTGAGGGCGGTGACGATACAGCGGGAGTCCAGACCGCCACTGAGAAAGGCGCGCGCCATGCGATCCTCACCCGCCCGCCGCCCGACCGCGGCGAGAAAGGCGGCGTGTATCTGTTCGGGATAGCTGTCGGGAACCGGATCCAGTGGGGTGATCGCCTCCCAGTCGAACCACTGCTGTCGCCTCTCACCATCGACGGTGATGTCGAGAATCTCCGCCGGGTTGAGACAGCGCACCCCGGCATAGGCGGTGCGATCCGCCAGAGGATAGCCGTAGAGCAGCTCCTCAACGATGCCGCCGAGATCCATGGTGAGGGGAATTGCCGCCTCCAGAATGCGCAGCGCCGACGCCACGATCACCACCCCCTCCTGCTTCACCACATAGAGAGGCCGCACCCCCAGAGCATCGGTAACCAGTCGTAGAGTGCCGCGCTCTTGATGGTACTGCATGGCGGCAAAGGTGCCGCGCGCCAGACTCCACGGTTCACTGTCGGCGTGGCTGCGCCAGGCGCGGTGCAGATGGGTGAGGTCAGCGGTGCGGTGGCGCTCTTTCTTTGAGACCGGATCGCCGCTGTGGTGGGTGAGAATCGCATCGCCCGCCAGCATGGAGACCACACCATCGTTATCACTGATCAGAGCGTGATGGCGGTAGGCGTCGATATCCACTTTGGCGAGAAAAACCCGCGAATCCCTGTAGGTGAGGGGGACATCATCGGGATGGCGGGAGAGGGCGGCGGCCAGCGCATCGCACAGAGCGGTTTCCGGTGGGGTGTCCGTCAGTGAGAAGGCGCCGACAAGCAGAGTCATGATGGTCTCGCATCCAGCATGCAGAGGAAAGACGCTTCCGCACTCGGGAAGCAGTCACACCACCATTATGCGTTTCTCGTGAACGGCACGCATTGAAAAAATGGCGGCGATCCTGGAACATCACTCTCTGATACCGCGCCACGGTATCGACGCCAGCCACCGCACCACCGTCAGGGAGAGCGCCACGCATGGATCTCAGTGCCGAAGTTGCCCGCGCCCTGCGCTGGTCCGCCGGTGGTCGCTTGATCGTCCAGATACTCAACTGGGCCATGACTCTGGTGGTGATTCGCCTACTGGTTCCCGAGGATTACGGGCTGTTGGCCATGGCGGTAGTGTTCGTGAATTTTCTTTTTCTTCTCAACGAAATGGGATTGCGAACCGCCATCGTCCGCCTGGAAGATCCCTCCACGGCGCTGCTGCGGGATCTCTTTGGGGCGGTGCTGCTGTTCAATCTGGTGCTGTTTCTGATCACCCTGGCCGGGGCGCCCTTTGTGGCCGGATTCTTTCAGGAACCCCGCCTGACACCCATGGTTCAGGTGCTGTCGATCAATTTCCTGGTGAGTGGATTGGGGCTGGTTCCCGATGCGCTGCTGATTCGGGCCATGGATTTTCGCTCGAAGGCGCTGGTGGATGTGGTGGCCAATCTGGTCGGAGGGGTGCTCACTCTGGGTTTGGCGCTCTCCGGTTACGGGGTGTGGTCGCTGATCTGGAGCAATGTGGTCACCTTGACGATTCGCATGATCGGATACGGCATCGCGTCACCGTTTCGCCACTGGCCGCGATTTCGCTTCGACGGTGTCGGGGAGAGCATGCGCTTCGGCGGCGCGGTGGTGGTTCAGCGGCTGCTCTGGTGGATCTACTCCTCCTTCGACACTCTGTTGGTGGGGCGTCGTCTGGGCACGGTGGTTCTGGGGAGCTACTCGGTGGCGATGCATCTGGCCACCCTGCCGCAACAGAAGCTGTCACAGATCGTCAATCAGGTTACCTTTCCCGCCTTCGCCCGGATCAAACACGACCGGAAACAGGTGGCTGATCGCCTGAGCAAAGCCTCCTATGTGATGAGTTTCTTCACCTTTCCCTTCTTTTTCGGGGTATCGGCCATCGCGCCGGGCATCGTGATTCTGGTGCTGGGGCCCACCTGGGAGGCGGTGATTCTGCCGCTGCAACTGATCACCCTGGCGATTCCGCTACGCATGCTGACCGCGCCGATTTATGAAGTGCTCAACGCCATGGATCATCCGGGGCGCAACCTCTCCAACATGGTGATCGGGGTGATTCTTCTGCCTCTCTCTCTCTTTGTCGGGTCGTTTTGGGGCTTGCCGGGGGTGGCGCTCTCCTGGCTCTTCAGCTCCCCGCTCTGGGTCTGCATCGGCACCATCCGCGCCGCCCCGATCACCGGTCTGACTCTCGGGCGATTGGTCCACACCGTGGCGGTGCCGTTTCAGGCGGCGTTGGTGATGCATGTGGCGGTGATCGTGGTGCCCATGGTGCTGCCCACCGGGATCGATGCCATGCTCTCCCTGGCGATTCAGATCGTGGTGGGCATGGTCACCTACGGCGCGCATCTGTTTCTGTTGGATCGACCGGGGTGTGACAGGGTGTTCAGGTTTTTGCGTTCGTAGAGGGTAGGGGGCGTTCTGCCCGGAGCCTTCCCGGAGTCACTTGCGGCGAAACACCGCCATGTAGAAACCGTCGCAGCCGTGTTGATGGGGCAGCAGGGCCAGTCCCGACTCCCAGGGGTTCTGCTCGGGATCGAGCGTGAATCCGGCGTGGTTGAGAATGGCGGTGGCGTTGAGCATCTTGAAACCGGGCTGATCGTTGAGGAACCCTTTCACCACCTGCTGATTCTCCTGGGAGAGCAGCGAGCAGGTGGCGTAGACCAGCGTGCCGCCGGGGCGAACCAGGCGGGCTCCGGCATCCAGCAGTGCCCCTTGGCGCAGGGTGAAGGTGGTGATGGCGTCTTCGGTGAGGCGCCAGGCGGTTTCCGGGGTGCGACGCAGCGTGCCGATGCCGGTGCAGGGAGCATCGACCAAGACGGCATCGACCTTACCGGTGAGCGGGCGCAGTTTCGGGTCCGCTTCGTGGCGGATCGCTTGGGTGCGGATGATGCGCACACCGGCGCGACGACTCCGGGGACCAACCGCCTTGAGGCGTCCGGCGCTGGTGTCCAGAGCGGTGATGCGGCCCTTGTTCTCCATGAGATCGGCGATGTGCAGGCTCTTGCCCCCGGCCCCGGCGCAGAGATCCACCACGTGCTGGGTTGGTTTGGCGGTGAGAAGAGGGGCGATGCACTGGCTGCCGATATCCTGAATCTCCGCCAGACCGCGCGTCACCGGTGTCAGACGGTTACGGGCCACACGCCCTTGCAGACGCACCCCGGCAGGGGTCCAGTCGATGATCTCCGCCTCCAGCTCCTCCTCGGCCAGCATCTCCACCACCTTCTCACGGCTGGTTTTGCGCAGATTGACACGCAGATCCAGCGGTGCGGTCTGCTTCAAGCTGGTGGCCAGTTGCCGGGCGGATTCATCACCGTACTGCTCCACCAGCATCTCCCAGAGATCGTCGGGCAGAGAGTAGAGGATCGGATCTTCGACGCGGGCGAGATGGGCATCGTGAAGATGGGCATCGCTGCCGGTTCCCGGCCACTCCGGACAGGGGAGGGGATCGTGGTTGTTCTCCGGGTGCTGGTGGGTGCGTTCCGGCAGGTGCGACAAGGTGGCGCGGAT
>JADGBX010000222.1 GCA_015231265.1 Magnetococcales bacterium
CCCTGCTATCACTGTTGGGATCCCTCCCAGGTGGTCTTTTTCTCCTTTGCACTCTTTTTTGCCATGATCCTGGCCGATGCCGGATATGCGATTCTTCTCGGTCTTCTGCTGCTCTGGCGCTGGCGTGGATTGGGCAGAAGCGATGTTGGGCTACGGTTTCGCCGCATGGGTGCTGCCATGCTGTCGGCTTCACTCCTCTATGGCGCACTGGCAGGGAGCTGGTTCGGCATCACTCCGGAGTCGGGTTCGCTTGTTGGCGCTGTCCATCTCCTGGATATGAACGACTACGACACCATGATGCGTCTATCGATTCTGATCGGATGCGTTCATGTAGGACTGGCCAATCTGGAGGTGGCGCGACACGCGTCAACGTGGCCGGAACGGGCACTTCCGGGAGGTTGGATAGCGACTATTCTGGGCGGTGTGATGCTCTGGCTGGGAGACGCGTCTCTACTTGCCCTCTTCACGGGCTCTGCGTTGCTGACGCTGGGCGGTATCCTGATTCTTGGTTTCGGCAGCCAGCGACCGATCACCTCTCTGCGCAGTGGACTGCTGCGACTGGCGGATGGCCTGATCGCCCTCACCGGGGTGACCAAGGTGTTCGGCGATATTCTCAGCTATCTGCGCCTCTTCGCGCTGGGACTGGCCAGCGGCTCCCTCGCTTTCACCTTTAATCAACTGGCGGAACAGGTGCACGCCTCCATCCCCGGCCCGGGGCTGCTCTTCAGTATTCTGATTCTCTTCCTCGGCCACACCATCAATCTGGGACTGGGCATCGTCAGCGGTGTGGTGCACGGTCTGCGACTCAACTTCATCGAATTCTTCAACTGGGCGGTACGTGAGGAGGGAACCCCCTTCCACGCCTTCGGCAAAAAGGAGACCTCACCATGAACGCGCTTCTTTCGGTCCTGGGCTGGACCGGCATCTACGCCCCCATGGCGCTAGGAGCTATCGGCAGCATCATCGGCTGTGCACTGGCCGGACAGGCAGCCATCGGTGCCATGCTGGAGAGCGATGGTGGTTACGGACGATTCGTCGGTGTCTCCGCCATGCCCTCCTCCCAAGTTGTCTACGGCATCGTGGTGATGTTCACGCTCAACCGTCCGGTCACACCGGAAGCGGCTGCCGGACTCTTTGCCATCGGCACCCTCTCCGGAATCGCCCTGCTCTTCAGTGCCCTCTACCAGGGGCGCTGCTGCGCCTCGGCCATCAACGCCGCCAAAGCGAAACCGGAGATCTTCGGACTCTCTCTGGCTCCGGCGGCCATGGTTGAGGGATTTGCCGTCTTTGCCTTCATCTTCGCTCTGGTTCTGTCGGCAGGAATCACCGCCGCCTGAATCGGATCGTGTCACGACAGTGAGGAGTGATCATCATGGCATCCACCACGACATCGTCAGCCGGGAAGCGTGCGGAGAAAGAGCAGAACGTGAACACTTCTCCACCCCCTCTCTCTTCAGGTGTTGAGGAGCTGATCACCCGACTGCGAGAGAACGGTGTGCAACGGGGCCGTACGGAAGCGAGTCGCATCATCTCAGAAGCGGAGACGCGGGCGGAGTGGATCATTCGCCAAGCCAAAGAGGAGGCAGAGACGATCCGCAGAGAGGCGCGCCAGGAGCAGGAGCGTTTCATCACTTCGGGCAACGAAGCGCTGGAGGTGGCGGCGCGCAACATGATTCTGGCGATTCGGGAGCGTCTGACCCAGGGATTTACCCACCGTCTGCGTGAACAGGTGCGTGAGGAGACCAACCAACACGAAGTGCTTCTGGGCCTGATCATGCTCATGGCCAGCGCCTCTCGGGATGCGGTGGAAGAGGCGAAACTCCTGGAGATTCTGCTCCCCAACACCCCCATCGAGTCCGAATTCAGTGAGCAGACCCTGATGGATCAGCTACTGGACGGCATCAACCATGCGATGCTGCGTGACGGTGTCAGTTTCTCACCGTTGGACAGCACGGAGAGCGGCATTCGCTGCCATCTCAAAGGGGAGGATATCGTTCTGGATCTTACCGACAGCGCCATCGCCGAACAGCTCCTGCACCACATGCTGCCCAAATACCGTGCACTTTTGGAGAAGGTGCTGTTCTGAGGGAGAAACGGCGACTGAGGACGGAATAACGAGGCGGAAACCATGGGACACGATCCGGACCGCTATGTGATGTTGATCTCGACTCTTCCCCATCTGGGGAAGCTGTTCGATCCTGCCGCTCTGCCCATCTCCCGCACCCGGCTGGAAGATCTGCTCACTCTCCACCTGTTGCCTGAAGATCGTCAACGTCTTCAGCGCATCGAAACCCTACTGGAGTGGGCCGCCTCGCCGCGTGAGGTAGAGGACACCACGCTGGTCACCAGCGCCGAGACGCTCTTTCCCCAGGTGGACTCCGCAACCCTGCGCCGCGTGGTGCGGGATCAGCTCTATCTGCGCACCATCGTCACCGCCCTGCGACGACGTGCCCGCGGCGAGTCTCCTCCACCATCAGGAACACACTGGGGGTTCGGCCGCTGGCGGGACACCATTCGTGGCCGTTGGCAGGAGCCCACCTTCGGGCTGGGCGGCGTTTTCCCCTGGATCGCCGAAGCCAACACCCTGTTGCTGGCAAAGAAGATGCGACTGCTGGAGCGGCTACTGCTGCAAACCCTCTGGGATCGTCTGGCCCGTGAAGGGGTCGAACACCCCTTCGATTTCGAGGCGGTGGTGCTCTACATCCTGCGCTGGAAGCTGATTCGACACTGGTCAAGCTACAGCGGCGAAGCAGCGGTCGTGCGCTTTCGTGAACTGGTTGATGAGGGATTGACCTCTGTTCCCCATCTGTTTGAATCGGAACCCATCGGATTGAACACGGAGGGATGACCCATGACTGATACCAGCCGACGGACACCTGCACGGGTCATCGCCGTTCAGGAGGATTTCATCTCCATTCGAGCCGCTGCTAAGGGTGGACGACCGTTGATGAAGAATGAGGTGGTGTACATTCTCCCCCGCCGAAAGAGTCATGGCCGTCAGGAGCGCTTGATGGCGGAGATACTGCGGGCTCGCGGCGAGATCGCCGATGCCCAGGTGTTCGAAAGCACCCGTGGTGTCGGCATCGGTGATCCGGTGGAACAGAGCGGCGGCATGCTCTCGGTCTCTCTTGGTCCCGGACTGCTGGGGCAGGTGTTCGACGGTCTGCAGAGCCCTCTGAACAAAGTGGCGGACCGCTACGGCGACTTTCTCCCCCGCGGCGCCGAAGAGCCCTCTCTGGATCCTCAACGCAAATGGAACTTCTCCCCTGTGGTGAAGGGTGGCGATCGCATGCGAGCGGGGGAGGTGTTGGGCACGGTGCAGGAGGGGCGCTTCTCCCACCGCATCATGCTCCCCTTCGACCTGAACGGCGAGGTGGAGCTGGTGAGCATCCACCAAGGGGCGATCACCACCGAGCAGTCCGTTGCAGTGATCCGTCATGGCGATGGCCTGGAAGAGTCGATTCCGCTGGTGCAACGCTGGCCGGTGCGCCGTCCCCTGCCCGCCTCTCTGATTCGCAGTGGCCACAACCAGCGTCTCTATCCCGACCGGCCCATGGTGACCACGCAACGCATCGTCGATACCTTTTTCCCCATCGCCCTAGGGGGCACCGCCTGCATCCCCGGACCATTTGGTGCCGGCAAAACGGTTCTGCAACATCTGATCGCCCGCCACTCCACCGTTGATATCGTCATCGTCATCGCCTGCGGCGAGCGGGCCGGTGAAGTGGTCGAAGTGATCACCGAGCTGCCGAAACTCACCGATCCCCGCTCCGGCGGCTCCTTGATGGATCGCACCATCATCATCTGCAACACCTCCTCCATGCCGGTGGCGGCAAGAGAAGCGTCGATCTATACCGGGGTCACACTGGGAGAGTACTACCGTCAGATGGGGTACGACGTGTTGATTCTGGCCGACTCCACCTCCCGCTGGGCACAAGCGATGCGGGAGACGTCGGGCCGCCTGGAGGAGATCCCCGGCGAAGAGGCGTTTCCCGCCTATCTGGACTCCGCCATCAAAGGGGTGTACGAGCGGGCGGGACTGCTCCAGGTCAACGACGGCTCCGTGGGCAGCATGACCATGGTGGGCACCGTCTCCCCTGCCGGTGGTAACTTCGAAGAGCCGGTGACCCAATCCACTCTGGCAACGGTAAAAACCTTCCTCGGTCTCAGCGCCGAACGGGCCTACAAACGCTTCTACCCGGCTATCGATCCCCTGATCTCCTGGTCCCGCTATCCGGACCAACTCCGGCACTGGTATGAAGAGCATCTTGCCGACGGTTGGACGGAGCAGGTGGAGAAGATGGCCGATCTTCTGGTTAAAGGGGATCGCATTCACCAGATGATGCAGGTGACCGGTGAAGAGGGAATCAGCCTGGACGATTTCGTCGTCTATCTGAAGTATCGCCTTGTCGATGACGCCTATCTGCAACAGGACGCCTTCGACCCGGTGGATGCCAGCAACACACTGGATCGGCAGAAGAGAACCTTCGCCCTGCTGGTGCACACTGTCGAGCAGGAGCCCCGGTTCGACGGCAAAGAGCAGGCCCGGGACCACTTCACCCGCATCACGGGGCTGTTTCGCAACCTCAACTACACTGCCGAAGGGACACCGGAATACGATAGCACCCTGAAGAAATTGGCCGCAGTGGCCCCAACGCAGCCGTAACACGCACGATCATGGGGAGAGGTCTCTCTCTGTCTCCTGTTCTCTCTCTGCATCCGATGCGACTTCCGTCTGTTTCTGGGGCACGGCACCGGTCACGAACCGTGTGTAGACGTGACTCAATGCCAATAGAGAAAGCCCCAATCCCAGGAAGGAGAAGACCCGATAGAGCCCGGTCAGCTCCGACATGTCGTAGAGAAACACCTTGCCGACGGTGAGTCCGATAACGCCGAGCGCCCCGAGACGCAACTTCTGATGGCCGGTGAAGATCCCCACCGCGAGCAGGACGATTCCCAACAGCAGCCACGCCACCGAGTAGCTGTAGATCTCGGCGTTGGTAGTCGCACCAAGGCTGGGGAACTCACCATGGAAGGCGTGTCGGATCAACAGCGTCACCAGTGCAAACAGCAGAACGAGCTGCATGCGCCGACCATACTCCGCCAGCTGCTCCTTGCCGAAGAGCCGCACCTCCCGCACCGTTAAATGGAGCCAGAGCATGGGCAGGCCCAACGGCAGCCACAAGGTATTCAACACCACCC
>JADGBX010000223.1 GCA_015231265.1 Magnetococcales bacterium
ATTTTCGAGTGTCTGACTCAGGTCAGAGAGCGTTGCTCTCCAATATCAGAACATGTAGACACCACCGCAGTCGGTCTGCTGACCGGCGATATTCCAGGTATCAACGGCAGTGCCATTGGTCTCAGAGGAGAGCGCACATTCCGTTGAGTTGCCTGCAGCGGTCGTCAGAAAACGGTGGCCGATGCGGAAGCTGCCGGTGGCGGGATCGCCATCGTCCACTTTACGATCGATTTCAGCGATAATCTCAACCGGGATCAGAGCACCTGTAGTGATCTGGTTGTTCTTGGGCCCGGTTGTGTATGTGCCGACGGGATTGAACTGCTCATTGTCGTAGAGGAACATCAGGTGACCGTTGTAGGCGTTGGTCAGGCAAGCGCCAGAACCGCAGGTCCAGTCGGTATCGTTGAGGTTGGTTTCGTCACCGCTGAAGTCACCGGAGATAAAGCCCGATTTGGAGAGATGTTCCCAAACGTAGGCGATCTCATTTTCACGGGTAGTGTTGTTGCCGTCTTCGGGATCATTGCCGACGCGGCTGTCACCATTACCGTTGTGATCGGTGGTAACGCCGGGGATGTTGGCGTCTGCTTTGGCGTAGTCACCGGGTACGGCACGGTAACGATCCTGGAAGCCGAGGATGGCGGCCTTGACGGCGTTGCCTTGGTCGGCGACGTTGTGGGCACGAGCGTTGCGGATCATCTCCTGACCCTTGAGCACACCGCCAAGCAGAAGGCCGATGATCACGACGACGATGGCGATTTCAATCAGTGTGAAACCGGTCTGTTTTGAGCGTACGGGTTTGCGAAGCATCCGATTCTCCATTAGGAAGGGAGTCTGCTTGTGTAAGCATGTTGTAAGTTAAGGATATATTTGATTTATGTCCCCCATCATGTGTGAGATTCATCAGAGCGTCAAGAAAAAAAACGGCATCTGGCGAAACCCCCACACTTATCCTACCATAACTCCTTTCTAGCTATTAATAAACATAAACATTGAAGGTGTTTGCAGTATGGGACGAAAGAGTCGAGATAATGGGGAGTCTACGGCAGCACTGGAGATTGCCGGTGTACGGAAGAGCTATGGTAAGCAATCAATATTAAGGGGGGTCGATCTGATGCTGCCAGCGGGGAGCTCGTTGGCGTGTGTCGGCATCAATGGAGCCGGCAAAACCACCTTGATGAAAGGGATCCTCAATGTATTGGACCTGGATGGTGGGACTATTCGGATTTATGGTCGATCCCATTCGGAGGATGTATCCCGAGAGCCGCTTCTTTTCGTCCCGGAGCGATTCACGCCGCCCTCGTTCATGACCGGTTGGGAGTTTCTGCACCATATGGCCGGTCTCTATGGAGTGGACGCAATACGGGAGCGGGTTCGTGAGCATCTGGATGGGTTGGATCTGGATCCTGACGCCATGAATCGTCGCGTTGCGACCTACTCCAAAGGGATGCGGCAGAAGCTGGGACTGGCCTCGGCGCTGGTGTCTGGTCGGAAACTCCTGATGCTTGACGAACCGATGAGTGGTCTTGACCCCAGAAGCCGTGTTCTCTTCAAGCGGGCACTCAATCGGCAGCGTCAGAGTGGGGTAACGCTCTTCTTCAACACCCATATGCTGGCCGATGTGGAGGAGGTGTGCGACACCATGGCGATCCTGGATGGAGGGAGTATCCGTTTTCACGGTACTCCGTCCCAGTGTCGGGAGCGCTTTGGGGCGAGCACTCTGGAAGAGGCGTTCATCACCTGTATCGAAACCGGCAGTGGTGATCGCCATCAAGAAAGCTGAAGATTTGTCAACGATGGGCGAAAGAGCGATAGCGCTCTTCGAGAAACGCCCGCTCTTCCGGTTTGAGATGGGTGTTTGTTTCAAGCAGGGAACGAATCGTAGCGCGTGCCTCGTCGAACCGGCCCATATCCTCCAGGATGGGGATAGCCATTTCACTGACCCAGGTGGGAGTGGTTCCCGGCTCGGGAAGTGTCGCCAGTTGACGAGCGTAGACGAGCGCCTGTTCCGAGTCGTGGAGTTTATGATGTGTGATCAGAACTGCGTGGGCCATCCAGGGCCAGTGGTGGTTGGGGTGTTTGATGAAGTGGCGGTGAATCAATCGAATCATGCGCAGACGACGCTCAGGATCATCGATTTCGGCATAGAGTCGGCTGGCAGCATGCAGGGGGTAGCTGCTCCGGGGGTCAAGGGCGATGGCCCGCTCCAACCAGCTCTCCAGAGCAGCGTAGTCCAGATTGTGAAAGGGAACGCTCACTCCTGACTGATAGTCAAAGGTTTGTAGATGGATCATCAGCAGGCGAGCCAGCGTTTCCGGTTCGTTGAGAGAGGTGATCCGGAGAAGGTTGAGCGCAGGAGCCTGAGGAAGGTCTTCCGCTCTGGCTATCGGTTCCGACTGGTTCAGGGTGAGAGTAAGCTGTCCTGCAAGTGCGATCACCATGAGCAGCCAAACAGACCGGGGGATCACCGAGAAGGAGCGGACTCCGTGAGCAGGGGTAAAGAGATTCATAGTCTTTTTCTCATTGTGACGGATGCTGATCGTATCAGTGATACACGCTTGTTCAGGTGTGCGCACGGGATCACAACACTCCGCTTTGTCCGGCCAGAGAGGCGTGGCATGATGGTGTGATCGATACGTTCAACGCATAACGTTAAAAGAGGATGAGGAGATAATAATGGCGGAGGTGGTGATCGTCTGGAGTACGGCACCCGATCAAGAGGTTGCCCATACCCTGGCAGAGACTCTGGTAACGGAGTGTCTGGCTGCCTGTGTACATGTTCTACCACAGGGCCTCTCCTTTTATAGATGGCAAGGGGCGTTGAATCGTGACGATGAACATCTCCTGATGATCAAGACAACGGCGGGGAGAGTCGAAGCGCTTCAGAAGCGGTTGGCAGAGCAACACCCCTATGAGGTGCCGGAGATCCTGAGCGTACCTGTTGCAGAAGGGTTGCCGGACTACTTGGCGTGGGTGAATGAGAGCGTTGATGAGGTCTGACCGGCGCAGGGGAGGGGGGTGGCGCCTTTTAACCCTCGGATGGGCTCTGCTGTTCTGTTTGGCAATGGGATGGCACGTTCACAATCAGATACTGATCAAAGAGAGCGCCGAGCGCCTGATCGATGGCGTCGATCAGGAGGAAGAGAAGATTCTGGCTCTGCTGGAGGGGGCTTTTTCCGTTGACGCTACCAATATCAAAGGGGTCGCCTGGTCATCGTTGGCGCATCTTCATGGGGAGCGGTGGTTCTGGGCGCGTTTCTATCGGCTATGGCCGATCAATCTCATCTCGCCAGCCGTTGTTCTGGAGCATCGCCTGGCTTTCCGTGGACCGTGCGGCGCCAAGTCTAAACTGATGGTCTCTCTGCTGCACGCATCTGGATTTCAAGCGCGCCTGACTCGATTGAATGCCGTGGACCATACCCCGTTACACTCTGTGGTGGAGGTGTGGTTCGAGGGGCGTTGGATTGCCCTGGATGTCGCCTACGGCATGGCGTTTCGTGATCGTAGTGGCCGACTAATTGGTGCAGAGGCGATGGCCTTTAAGCAGGATCTGCTCGCCTGGAACGCCGCGCAATTGCGCAAGAACACCGGGCGTTGGTACCCTTCAGATCTGTTTGTCTATGAAAATGTCTCTGCCATGCCGCTCTTCTATCTGTTGCTGAAAGGCGGTGAGGCGTTGGGTGTGACGCATCGGACGGAGGCGCCCCAATTTCGAGAGGTGCTGTCGAACTGGATTCCTGAAGGGGTGTTGGCCTACGATCCGGGCTTCCCTTTCTTTTATGAGAATCCGGATTGGATTTTTCTTTTTCTGATCATGTTTTGTCTGGCCATCTCGGGCTGGCGCTGGCGCGTTGCAGTTCGTGAAGGTGGGAAGGAGTCGTCATCATGTTTGCAGACGTGACCGTCTGGACGGCACTGGTTGCCGGAGTTCTTTCGTTCATCTCACCTTGCGTGTTGCCGTTGGTTCCGGCCTACATCAGTTTCATGACCGGTGTCTCCGTCGACCGGCTGCGCGGTGATGGCGATGGTGAGGGTGAACCAGGGGCAGGCGCGCCGGTCGCGTTGCGCGCCGGTTTGTTCAGTCTCTTTTTCGTCTTGGGGTTCTCCGTTGTTTTCATCTCCCTGGGCGCGGGGGCTTTTGCTCTGGGGCGTCTGCTTCTGGAGTATATGGAGATACTCTCCAAGATCGGCGGTGTGTTGATCATTATCTTCGGTCTCCACTTCATGGGGGTCTTTCGGATCGGCTTCCTCAATCTGGAGGCGCGTCTCAATCCTGATCAGAAGCCCCCGGGTCTTTGGGGGGCCTTCATGATCGGTCTGGCCTTCGCCTTTGGCTGGACGCCGTGTGTTGGGCCCATCCTCGCTGCGATTCTGGGGCTGGCTGGAGGGCAGGAGACGGTGTGGCAAGGTATTGGACTGCTGGCGGTCTACTCGGCAGGGTTGGGCATTCCGTTCATTCTGGCCGGTTTGGCGATCAACGCGTTCTTTGCCTTCTTCGTCCGGATACGGAAGTACATGCATGCCGTCGAGGTAGTGGCCGGTCTCCTGCTTGTGGCAGTCGGTGTGCTTATCTTCATGGGCGACATGAGTCGGATCGCAGTGATGTTGATGGAGTGGTTTCCGGCGTTGGCAGGCGTTGGATAAAGATGACAGGAAAGTTGCTGTTAAGGTGCAAATTTCAAGATGTTGATTTTATTGTTAATTATGAAATCTGCAAGAAAATCGACAAAAAGATGAAATAATCCTTTGACCGCGATCACCCAGATGTCTATAGTTTGCCTCCTAACGACGACGGGGAAACAGAAAACACCCCGGAACAGACAAGGCGTAAAGAGCTGAATCTAAACACTCTTCCAAGAGTGAGTAGGCTAAAGCTAAAAAGTCGAAGTCTCAGTCGAGTTCTTTGAAAAATTGATGACGAAGCGTGTGAGCGCGGAATGTGTGACCTTGGATTTTGAAAGGTTACAAGCAAAGCGCACACACAATCAGTAAACGTGTAGCGTAAATGCTTGTGCAAGGATAGAGAAGTAACTCGTCAAGAGTTAAATCTCCAAAATATTGTCCTTAGGGACATTGTAATGGAGAGTTTGATCCTGGCTCAGAACGAACGCTGGCGGCATGCCTAACACATGCAAGTCGAACGGTAACGGGTCCTTCACGATTCAACTCCTGGCAGAGAAAGTCGAGACGCCG
>JADGBX010000224.1 GCA_015231265.1 Magnetococcales bacterium
ACCGGTGATCATGTTCTTGATGTAGTCAGCGTGACCGGGGCAGTCAACATGGGCGTAGTGACGGGTCTCCGTCTCGTACTCCACATGCGCCGTCGCGATCGTGATGCCACGCTCGCGCTCTTCAGGCGCTCCGTCGATCTGGTCGTACGCCATGAACTCGGCGCCACCCGACTCGGCCAATCTCTTCGTGATCGCCGCCGTCAGGGTCGTCTTACCATGGTCAACGTGTCCGATGGTGCCGATGTTGACGTGCGGCTTAGTGCGTTCAAATTTTTCTTTGGACATCTTCTCTTCCCTTACCCTTTAACCTTGGCGATGATCTCTTCAGCAATCGCGTTGGGTACCTGCTCGTAGTGGTCGAACTGCATGGTGAATGTCGCCCGTCCCTGCGACATGGATCGAAGATCCGTCGCATATCCAAACATACCGGCCAGCGGCACCATGGCGCGCACGACCTGCTGTCCAGCGACTGCCTCCATACCCTGGATGATACCACGTCTGGAGTTCAAATCACCAATAACATCACCCATGTACTCTTCCGGCGTCTCAACTTCGACGAACATCACCGGCTCAAGAATACAGGGGGCGGCTTTTGCGGAGCCCTCTTTGAGAGCCATGCTACCCGCCACCTTAAACGCCATCTCACTGGAGTCTACGTCGTGGTAGGAGCCGTAGTAGAGGGATGCTTTGATATCAACCACGGGGTACCCGGCCCGGATACCGTTCAGCATGGCCTCTTCGATGCCACGCTGAACAGCCGGGATGTATTCACGGGGAACTACGCCGCCTTTGATCTCATCGACGAACTCGAACCCTTTTCCGGCCTCGTTGGGTTCAAGCCGAACACAGACGTGACCGTACTGACCGCGACCACCGGACTGACGAACGAACTTGGTCTCCTGCTCAACCATCTTGGTGATGGTCTCACGATACGCCACCTGGGGCTTGCCGATATTGGCATCAACCTTGAATTCACGCATCAAGCGATCAACGATGATCTCCAGGTGCAGTTCACCCATACCTGAGATGATGGTCTGGTTGGTCTCGTGATCCACGTGCACTTTGAAGGAGGGATCCTCTGCTGCGAGACGCTGCAGAGCGACACTCATCTTCTCTTGGTCGGCCTTGGTCTTGGGCTCGATGGCGATGGAGATCACCGGATCGGGAAACTCCATCTGTTCCAAGATGATCTGCTTGTTGGAGTCGCAGAGCGTGTCACCGGTTGTGGTGTTCTTCAGACCGGCGGCCGCAGCGATATCACCGGCGCGCACCTCTTTAACATCTTCACGCTTATTGGCGTGCATCAGCAGAATGCGACCGATGCGCTCCTTGCGATCTTTGGAAGCGTTATAGATATAGGAACCGGACTTCAACACACCGGAGTAGACACGGAAGAAGGTGAGCGTACCGACGAAGGGGTCGGCCATGATCTTGAAAGCCAGAGCCGAGAAGGGCTCGTCATCGTCTGATTTACGCAGCTCGGTTTCTTCTTTGTCAGGAATCTGCCCCTCGACAGGTGGGATATCCACCGGAGCTGGAAAGTACTCGACAACAGCATCAAGAAGGGGCTGCACACCCTTATTTTTAAAAGCAGATCCACAGAAGACCGGCACGAAGGCGTTGTTGATCACCGATTTGCGGATACACTCCTTAAAATCCGCTTCGGAGATCTCTTCCCCTTCGAGGTACTTCTCCATAAGGTCGTCATCCTGCTCCAAGGACGCTTCAAGCAGAGCAAGACGGGACTCTTCGCAGAGATCGACGAGATCCTCGGGAATCTCTGTCACCTCGAATTTGGCGCCCATGCTCTCATCGTCGAAGATCATCGCCTTCATGGAGACCAGGTCTACCATGCCGCGGAAATCCTCTTCAGCACCGATGGGAATCTGTGCAGCGTAGGAGTTGGCACCCAGACGTTCACGCATCATTTCGACAACCCGCAGGAAGTCGGCACCCATGCGATCCATCTTATTGACGAAGGCCATGCGCGGCACTTCGTACTTATTGGCCTGACGCCAGACAGTTTCAGACTGAGGCTGTACACCACCAACAGCGCAGAAGACGGCAACGGAGCCATCCAACACGCGTAGTGCACGTTCAACCTCAATGGTGAAGTCAACATGTCCGGGGGTGTCGATGATATTGATGCGGTGATCGCGCCAAAAACAGGTGGTGGCAGCGGAGGTGATGGTGATGCCACGCTCCTGCTCCTGCTCCATCCAGTCCATGGTGGCGGCGCCCTCATGAACTTCACCGATCTTATGGGAGCGACCGGTATAGTAGAGCACACGCTCGGTCACAGTGGTCTTGCCGGCATCAATGTGCGCCATGATCCCGATATTGCGCACCTGCTTCAATGGAACTGTCCTGCCCACGGCTGTCACCTGTCTCTTGCTGTTCTACGACTCTGAAAAAAACAGAGGTCGGAAGAAGTTACCACCGATAATGGGAGAAGACCTTGTTGGCCTCTGCCATGCGATGCACGTCGTCACGCTTCTTGATGGTGGCTCCACGCCCTTGGGAGGCATCCATCAGCTCGGCAGCCAGTCGCTCGCGCATGGTTTTTTCACCACGGTCACGGGCAAACCCGACCAGCCAGCGAATCGCCAGGGTCTGACGACGCCCGGGACGCACTTCAACAGGCACCTGATAGGTAGCACCACCGACACGGCGAGAACGCACTTCCACATTGGGACGCGCATTATCGACAGCCTCTTTGAACACCTTCAGAGGTTCGTCGTTCATGCGATTTTCGATCAAATCCAACGCCCCGTAGAAAATCCGCTCCGAGAGCGACTTCTTACCGTCGACCATCAAGCCATTCATGAACTTGGTGACCAGTTTATCGCCATAGACGGGATCGGGAATGATCTCTCTCTTGTGCTCACGCCTGCGCCTTGACATGCTGCGGGCTCCTTGACTCTTAACTCTTCTACTACATCAGGATTGGATTGACGCACAACTACCACCCTTTCAGCACGAACATGACCGTTTGGCCATAGACGACGTGATGGGCAGGTGCATCGACCCCTGGATTTTCTCGACGAAACTACTTCGGACGCTTGGCACCGTATTTGGAACGACCCTGCTTACGATCCTTGACACCCTGGGTGTCAAGATGCCCGCGGACGATGTGATAACGAACACCGGGAAGGTCCTTCACACGACCACCTCGAATCAGAACAACGGAGTGTTCCTGTAGATTGTGACTTTCGCCGGGTATGTATGCGGTCACCTCGTGGCCGTTGGTAAGGCGAACACGGGCAACTTTACGCAGCGCTGAGTTCGGCTTCTTCGGGGTTGTCGTATAGACACGTGTGCAGACGCCACGCTTCTGAGGACATGCCTCAAGTGCGGGAACGTTGCTTTTCTTTTTCTGAACCTTGCGGCCTTTGCGCACAAGTTGATTTACGGTCGGCATTTCGCCCTCTCCAGAGAACCGTTCTAACCATGACCTTCGTCGGTTGAACCGCGTATTGTATTCGATGTCCCCAATCTGTCAACACCTGGCGACACCATTTAAAAAAAAAGAAGCATCAAGCCTGTTTCTGCGACGTTACAGGCTCGATGCTTTTTGACATAACCTGTTGTTCAGAGGTGAGCGTCCTCCCCGGAACGGGGAGGATACGCAACTCAATTTCGACCAAAACGCATCTTCTGTGAGGAGCGTCCGGTACCAGCCGGGATCAGTCGCCCGACGATCACGTTCTCCTTCAGACCACTCAGAGAGTCCATACGCCCTGAGATGGAGGCCTCTGTAAGCACCCGTGTGGTCTCCTGGAAGGAGGCGGCGGAGATGAACGAGGGCGTTGACAAGGAGGCTTTGGTGATACCCAACAGCAGCGGCATCGCCCGGGCTTCCTGCTTGCCCTCTTCGCGCATCTGCCTGTTCACCTCTTCACAGTCGGCACTCTCGACCAGTTCACCATTCACGTAGGTGGTATCACCCGGTTCGAGAATCTGCACCTTCTGCAGCATCTGGCGGACGATCACCTCGATGTGCTTGTCGTTGATCTTCACACCCTGGAGGCGATACACCTCCTGGATCTCGTTGACCATGAACTTACACAGCTCTTCGAGACCAAGCACCTTGAGAATATCCTGCGGAACCGGTGATCCCTCCATGAGCGGCTCGCCTTTGCGGACATAATCCCCTTCATTGACCGCGAGCTGCTTGCCCTTGGGCAGCAGGTACTCCACGTTATCCCCCTCTTCAGGGGTGACAATGACGCGGCGCTTGCCTTTGAGATCCTTACCGAAGGAGACGATACCCTCATTCTCGGAGATGATGGCAAACTCTTTCGGTTTCCGCGCTTCGAACAGCTCGACAACCCGCGGCAGACCACCGGTGATGTCACGGGTTTTGGACCCTTTGCGCGGCATTTTGGCGATGATGTCACCAGCCCGAACTTCATCCTCCTCAGTCACCGTGATCACAGCGCCCACCGGCAGGTAGTAGCGCACGGCTGCTCCGTTGGGCAGGGTGAGCGTCTCACCGGATTCAGGATGCTTCAGGCTGAGGCGGGGCCGCATGTCACCCTTGGTCCCCTGCCCTTTACAGTCGGTCACCTCACGATAGGTAAGGCCGGTGGTTTCGTCGGTGGTTTCCCGCAAGGTCTGGCCTTCGACCAGATCGCCGAACTTCACGTTACCCTCAAGCTCGGTGATGATCGGTGTCGAGAAGGGATCCCACTGGGCCAACATCACACCCCGTTCGCACTCACCGCCATCCTCAACCGACATGTGGGCACCGTAGGGTACCCGGTAGCGTTCACGTTCACGACCGGCGGCAACCGAGTTACCCTCTTCACTCTCGATAACGCGGGGTTCGTGCAGGGTGATCTCACCGTTACGGGCGAGCACCACGAACTGGCCGTCGCGATTGGTCACCGTCGAGATGTTGTGGAACTTCACCACACCGCCATACATGGTCTCGATGCTGGACTGCTCCGCTTTTCTCGACGCCGTACCACCGATGTGGAAGGTACGCATGGTGAGCTGGGTACCCGGTTCACCGATACTCTGGGCTGCGATGACACCTACAGCTTCACCGACGGTGACTGCCGTACCCCGGGCCAGATCACGTCCGTAACAGCGAACACAGACCCCGCGTGTGGTTTCACAGGTGAGAGGTGAACGGATGTCGATGGATTCGACATTGGACTCATCGATCCG
>JADGBX010000225.1 GCA_015231265.1 Magnetococcales bacterium
CTCATCGCCATGCCCAGCACGATCATGCTGGGTGCTGCTGCCCAGTTCGGTATCTTTCTGACGCTGATCGGTGCCCTGGCCATGAATGCCCTGCCCGGCTTCGACTTCTCCATTCAGGATGCTGCAGCTATCGGCATCATCGGTGGGGCAGATGGACCGACGGCCATATTCCTATCGTCGAAATTGGCACCGGATCTCATGGGGGCCATTGCGGTTGCTGCCTATTCCTATATGGCTCTGGTTCCGATCATTCAGCCGCCTATCATGCGTGCGTTGACCACGGAAGCCGAGCGGAAAGTCGTCATGACGCAGCTTCGCCCGGTCAGCCGGTTGGAGAAGATTCTCTTCCCGCTTTCTGTGTTACTATTGTGTGGTCTTCTATTGCCAACAGCAGCACCGCTGATCGGGATGCTCACTTTCGGCAATCTGCTGCGTGAATGTGGTGTTGTGGAGCGTCTCTCCAAGACTGCTCAGAATGAGCTGATTAATATCGTCACCATATTTCTCGGGCTTGCGGTGGGAACCAAACTCTCCGCCGATCAGTTCCTCTCCATCAATACCCTCGGTATTCTGGTCCTTGGAATGATCGCATTCAGCGTCGGTACGGCAACCGGAATCCTCATGGGGAAACTGATGCACCGGCTGACAAAAGGACGGGTCAACCCTCTGATTGGGGCAGCTGGCGTCTCAGCGGTGCCTATGGCCGCCAGGGTTGTCAATAAGGTTGGGCTTGAGTCCGACCGTCACAATTTTCTTATCATGCACGCCATGGGCCCGAATGTGGCCGGCGTCATCGGCTCTGCCGTAGCAGCAGGCGTTCTGCTTGCTGTGCTTGGTGGATAACTGCCAGGAAAGGAGTTCAGATGGAAGTCAAGCTGGAAGGCCGTAATGTGGAAGTGGGCGACGAAATGCGGGAACGTATCCAGAGCAAACTGGATAATCTCGATCGTCGTTTTGGTCCCATTACCCATGCCCGTGTGACTATTGAACGTCATACGCGCAAGAATGATCAGCGGGCTGAAGCCAAAGCGGTCATCAATATAGCCGGCAATACCATCACTGCCTCCAAAGAGGCCGCCACGGTCCCATCCGCAGTCAATGAGACACTCGACACGCTGACCCAGGAAATGCGCAGCTATGTCGAAAAGCAGAAAAAACGGCACCACCGCCGGTAGACGCAAATGTTCTTGAGTATTGGTTTCACAAGGGCGTGTCCTCAATGTGAATTAATCTACGATTGAAGGCACACCCTTATTGCATCTCTTTCTAAAAGGGGTGTGGACCAATCCAGAACAGAAAATAAGCGTGTTTCTTCTCCCATGATTGATTCATGGACACGAGAAGACACGCTTTTTTTTATTCCGAACTGTTGCGACCAGTCTCGAGGGATTTATTCACTTCATTCAGAAATTCACGGCGGGAAAACGGCTTAGGCAGGACGGTGACAGCACCGAATCGTTGGGCAAAATCAAGATTGAAAGCAGCATCCAATCCACGGCTACCGCCAGAAACCGCCATCACAGGAGCAGAGTGTTTCTGCTCCAACACTTCGATGATTACCTCGATACCATCTTTTTCCGGCATGATGATGCCAGTCACGACAAGGTCAGGCTCTAGCTCACGATAGAGCTGCATGCCGATAACACCATTCGGTGCGCCAACGGCATGAAACCCCTCCTCTTCCAGAATCCGATACATCAGAGACCGTACGGAGGCGTCATGATCGATGACAAGAACAGTCTTCATAACACTCTCCCGGAAACAGCATGGCCCGGAAGGGCTGAGACCCACAACCCTGTAAAGTCCCGGAGATTCTCAATGCAGTGAGGGGTCGTTGTTCTGTTTCTTCTGGGTGACATGGTACGCTTTGATCGAGGCCTGTTTCACCTCTTCGATCATCTCGTTTTTGGCAGTGACAAGCCGCTCCATGGCAATGCGAAGCTCTTTGGAGATACTCTTTAACCTCTTACCTTCCTGAAAATGGTTTCGGGCGAGGACGATTTTGATGAAGTCATCCAATATGATCTGCTTCAGATCACTGTCTGGGATCTCCAATCTATTTTCAATAAGGTCCCACTGCACGCCTGCTTCTACCATTTTCCGAATAGCATCCATGGAGGTTTCATAGAGCCGTTCATCACTTTCGCTGAAGCCAGTCTCAACAACCTGGTATCGGAGATCAAAATCATCATCCTCATCATGCAGCCGTGAAGAGATGCTCTCCTCTGCCGGATTGCCATTCTGATCATCAGCCACTGCTTGGCTCTCCTTGCATCTCTTTACTCTCCTTCTTCGCGGGTGTTGCCGGTTTTCCGCCACTTCTGTCCAGCAGCAGCACAACCGGGCTGGCAACAAAGATGGAGGAGTAGGTACCGATCAATACACCAAGAAAGAGGGTCAAGGCAAAGTCGTGGATCACCTCACCACCGAACAACAGGAGCGCACAAAGCACCAGAATCGTCGTCAATGACGTCACAAGCGTCCGTGACAGGGTTCGGTTGACTGCTTCGTTAATGATGGTGGTCATGGGGTGTTTGCGCAGCCGTTTCATCTCCTCACGGATTCGGTCATAGACAACGATGGTATCGTTGAGTGAATAACCAATCACCGTCAGAAGTGCCGCCACGACTACGAGTGTGAACTCCTTCTGCATGATGGAGAAGAAACCCACCGTGATCGTAATATCGTGCATCAACGCCAATACGGCTCCGTAGGCAAATCGCAGCTCAAACCGCCAAGCCACATAGGCGAGGATGGCAATCATGGAGTAGATCACCGCCATGATGCCTTGTGTACGGAGTTCACTACCCACCTGTGGCCCAACGAACTCCACGCGACGCATCTCAACCCCTTTGTCACCGGCCAGAGGATTGAGGGCATCGACAATGGTCTTGCTCATCTTTGCCTGTTCATCAGAGTCCTTGGGCTGCTTCTCAACCCGGACCATGATCTCTTCAGGCGATCCGAACTCCTGAATGACAAGATCACCGTAATCGAGAGCAGTAAGGGTCTTGCGAACCTCTTTGATCGGCGCAGCTTCCGGGAAGCGGAGCTGGATCAGCGTACCGCCTGAGAAGTCGATGCCGTAGTTGAGTCCGCGCACCATCATTGAACCAAGACTAATCAAAAGGAGAATGCCGGAAATCGCAAAAGTGATCCGTCGCAGACTGACAAAATCGTAGTGCGGTCGATTGCGGAAGATACGCATGGATCGGGAAATCCCCATCGAAATAAAGGCCAGACCATGCATCCGTTAACGGTAGATGCGGTGGTCGACACAGGTCATTGGACAGACACGCTCGTCACCCGGAGAAAACAGTCTCCACGGGTTTCACACAACACACTAGAGGCTCAGCGCACTCAATCGACGATTGCCGAGGAACATGGTGAGAATCACGCGGGTCATAAAGATGGCAGTAAACATTGAAGCCAGAATACCCAGCGAGAGCGTCACCGCAAAACCACGTACCGGACCGGTACCAAACTGATAGAGCACCACAGCCGTGATCAGCGTGGTCAAGTTGGCATCGACAATGGTATAGAACGCTTTGGAGTACCCGTGATCGATGGCAGCCCGGGGGGTTTTGCCTACCTTCAACTCCTCACGGATACGCTCGAAGATCAGGACATTAGCATCCACTGACATACCCAACAGCAGCACGACACCGGCGATTCCCGGCAGCGTCAACGTCGCTTGCATGGAGGCCAAGACAGCCATCAGAATGATGATGTTCACAATGACGGCGATATTGGCCAGCAGCCCGAACCCTTTATAGTAGAGCACCATGAACGCAAGGACCAACGCACCACCGATGAGAATCGACATCAAACCCTGCTGCACAGAGTCGCTACCAAGAGTGGGACCGACCGTCCGCTCTTCCAGAGTATGGATCGGGGCGGGTAGAGCGCCAGCTCGCAAGACGATCGCCAGATCGTGCGCCTCTTCCGGAGTGAAATTACCGGTAATCTGAGCACGACCACCTGCAATCTTCTCTTGGATGACCGGAGCGGAGTAGACCATATTGTCCAGAACGATGGCCATGCGTTCTTTAACATGGTCACCTGTGATCTGAGCGAATTTTCTCCCCCCTTGTCGATTGAAAACAATCGACACATACGGCTCGTTGAACTGACCATCGATATTGACGCGGGCATCTGTCAGCAGATCACCGGAGAGCACGGTTCTCTTCTTGAGAAGATAGGGCTGACGGGTCTTTTTGCCAGTCGTCCGATCGAGGGTCTCACCATAGAGGAGAATGTCTCCAGGAGGTACACGTCCCGATAAGGCACCGGCGAGATCCCCTTTCTCATCGACCATCTTGAACTCGAGTCGAGCCGTTCGACCGATGATATCCTTCGCCCGATCAGGATCCTTGAGGCCGGGCAGTTGGATGAGGATGCGCTCTTCACCCTGGCGCTGAATCGTGGGTTCGGAAACACCGAACTGATCGATACGGGAGCGAATAGTCTGAATGGACTGATCAACGGCAAAGCGGCGGATTGTCCTCTGCTCCTCCGGAGGGATCTGTAGCATCCACTCTTGGGAAGAGGTTTCCGTCAACACCAGATTGGGAACGGTCGTTTTAAGAATCTCACGGATTTTTACGAGATCCGAAGCTTCAGACAGCTTCAGGGAGATGGTGGTCATATCCACCCGTTCGATGCCGCGGTAACGCAAACGGTCGGCGCGCAAAGCCCCTTTGATCTCATCGGCCAAGTTCTCGGCGGTCTGTTCCAGAGCCTTGTCCGTTTCAACCCGTTTTAAAAGGTGAAGACCACCCTGGAGATCAAGACCACGGTGGATCACCTGAGACGGCAACCATCCAGGCCACCAAGAGGGAACACCGCCAATCAGACTTGGCAAGGCATACAGTAATGAGGTCAGCGAAACCAGTCCTATAAGAACGGGCTTCCATGTCGCGACATGACGTATCATCTTCGTCCATGACTCCTGTCCAGAGACTTGGAAAAAGCAGGCGTTCCATCAGGATATCGGAACCCATTTATCCAGCTCTGTTAAACCAACGGAAAGAGCAGCGAAATAAGCGGCTACAAACTCTACTTGTCCTCGTTATTAGACGCAGATTCGCCATCTGCATCCTTATCGGCACCCGGGATACCGGCCTTCGCAGTGACGGTGGTGATCGTTCCGCGACGAACACGAATGCGAAC
>JADGBX010000226.1 GCA_015231265.1 Magnetococcales bacterium
CAAGCCCCATGGGCGTGAAGAGACCAAAAAAGAGAATCGCCATCAACACCGGAGTCATGATGGTGTGCAACAGCAGTCCGAAGCGCATCCAGAGCACATTGAGAGGGTGGAGCAGATCGGCTTTGACCAGGGCAAGAACGGCAAAAACAGCGGCGATGCCCCAGGACCAGAGCAGCGGCGCACCACTGCTGAGCAGCGGCCACGCTCCCAGCACTCCGAAGACGAAGGCGAAGAGCAGACCGAAGGAGCGATCCGGCGGTGTGATAATGGTTGTTGGTTCGTCAGAGCGGCTGTCGGTCATGGCTGTGTGTCGTTTCCAGCATCAGTAGCAAGATGTTCTCTGGGATCGACGGTCGGTGCTGTTTTGGATCCGGCATGAACACCCCTCACCACATTCGATCCCGTCCCGAATGGAACGGTACCACGTATACCGCAACCATTGGTACCATTTAAACCCTTTTCCGCCGCAATTCCATCATTGGAAAAAGCTCTTAACACTTTCGGCAATGACGCGATAGCCGCCGGCATTGGGGTGTCCATCGTGGTCGGCAGGATAAATCGGCCCCTTTTCCAAAGCGTTTCTGAGTTTCGGTAGGGGGTCGACGTATGGAATCCCGGCGGCAGAGAGCGTGGCCACCACCCGTGCGCGCAGACGCGTCTCCCCTGCGAGCAGTCTCTGCAGCGTGGGGTGGTGAGCGAGCTCAGCATGACGCGAGAGTGCGTCGGCAACGACCAACTCTTTCGTCGGGAAGAGAAGCACGGTGAACCCGACCCCCCTCTTGCGGCAGAGTTTGGCCATGGCCTGGAGCCGCTCCAGGGCGATACGCACACCTTCCTGAATCCCGGGATCTTCGGGATTGAGCGCCTGCATGCGCAGATGCGGAGTCAGTAGGGTTCGAACACCAAGAGTCTGATCGCTGAAGGGGACGTGCTCGGCATCATGAGCCGTTTGTTGCGCAGAGTTCCGACCAGATGCGACCCGCATGATCTGACCCAGAGGAGAGTAGAGCAGTGCCCGAAAAGCGACGCTCTTCTGAGATGGCCAGCCGTTGAGCAGCCACTCTTTCCAACCGAGCCAATTGTGGGATGGATTGCGCTCGGGACCGAAGCTGTCGGCAGGATTGGCAATAGCGGTTGCCGGCTGGTGGTCCGACTGTTTCAGATGCGCCCAATGGGGGTTGCCGTAGACCATCCAGTATCCGTCGAGAAAATCGTTACCAAAGGTCAACCCGACGATCACCTGTTCCGGATTCAATGTCAGCGCTTTGGTCTCCAGCAGGTGGGCGTATTGAACAGGGCCGTAACCGCCAAGCCCCATATTGTAGACACTCTTGCCGGTAATCCGAGCGAGGGCGGCAGGCCAGGCATTGCGGGAGGTGGCGGCGACACCATAGGTGTTGGAGTCACCTATGGCGACGATCTGAACGGTGTCCGGAACCTCGCTGTTACGAAATCCCCAACGGTCGTGGTGGGCGGAACCGGACTCGATAGCATGGCCTAAAACCTCATGGCGGGAGAGCACCGGCTTGAGATAGTCCACCGGATCAAGCACCAGACGCGCCCCCCCCTCCACCAACAACAGACCGACGCTCAGACCGATCAACATGGTCAGAAGGCTCAGTAAGAGACGTCGAAAGAGTGAAGGCATGAAGTCCGATCCGATCAGATGGCGTTACGATACGGCTACCCGGGCAACTCTATCATAAACGGTCAGGAGCCAGGGACTCTTTCCAAGGCAGAGAGGATCCCCGATTAATTGGCAGAAAGCTAAAAGCAGTGTTTCGCGACATGAGGCTACATGGAAGAAGGTCATATAGATGAGAGAAAGACGCTGATATGGTCTCTCGGGACTCGACAGAGAGGGGCTAACTCTCCGCGTGGGCGATCAACTTGTAGAGCAGTTTTGCCGCCAACACATCGCTGGCCGCCTGACCGGGAATGGGCGCCAGTTCCATCACATCACACGCAATGATCCTCCGCTCTGCTGCCACGCGCCGAATGAGATCCAAAACCATCAAATAGTCCAGCCCACCCGGCTCCGGCGTACCGGTTGCCGGCATGATGGAGGGATCCAATACATCAAGGTCCAACGTGATGTAGACCGTGCCGCGCAGCCTGGATATCACCGGATCAATCCAGTGATCATCTCCTCGCCGTACCGCTCGAATGATCTCTTCCGCCGGAAAGATCGACCACGACTCCCCTGCCCCTTTGAGATGATTCCACTCCTCCCGACAGAAGGAGCGCACGCCGACGGAGACGATGGGAACCCCCAGTTCGGAAATGCGGCGCATGACACATGCGTGAGACCACCGTGTTCCCTGGAAAGTATCCCGGGCATCGGTATGGGCATCCAGATGGAGAATGGAGAAGCTCTCCGGTCCGTGCAGATCCGCCAACTCGACAACCGGCGCCCAACTCACCGAGTGCTCGCCGCCGATGGTGGCAACGAAGGCACCGGAGGCCAGATGGGGACGAACACTCTGACGAATCTTTGCCAGCGTCGCTTCCGGACCGGATTGATCGGGCTCTAGAAACGGCAGTGTGTGGATCCCCACGGCATAGGGTTCGGACTGCAAAGTCTCATCGAACAGTTCAAGATACCCGGAGGCGTGCAGAAGCGCTTCCGGACCCCGATGAGCCCCCACACCATAGGAGAGAGTTCCTCCATAACAGACAGGAAGAATCACAACCCGGGCTGAGGCCAGAGGAGCGGCTTTGACATCGAGAAACTGCATCGGTTTTGTGCTCCACTCAGAAAGAGAGAAGAGAGATCCGTACCGTGAAGACGGGCATCACTTGAAGGACTGCACCAACGACCCCACGACAAGAGACCAACCGTCCACCAACACGAACAGAATCAGCTTGATGGGCATGGAGATCACAAGGGGCGGCAGCATCATCATACCCATGGCCATGACCACACTGGCCACCACCATGTCGACGATAAGAAAGGGGAGATAGATCATAAATCCGATCTGAAAGGCGGTCTTCAACTCCGAGATCATGAAGGCGGGAATCACCAATCGAAACGGCACATCCTCGGGCCTCTGAGCCTTTTCGACACCGGAAAGCTGCATGAACAGCTCAAGGTCCTTCTCGCGGGTCTGGCGCATCATGAAGGCGCGGATCGGCTTCAGCCCCCGCTCCACAGCCACCTCTTCATTGATCTGTTTGTCCAGATAGGGACTGAGCGCGGTGTCCCACACCCGGTCGAACACCGGTCCCATGACGAAGAGCGTGATGAAGAGGGAGAGAGCGATCATCACCTGATTGGGTGGTTGCCCTTGCAGACCCATCGCTTGACGCACGAAGGACATCACGACGATGACGCGGGTGAACGAGGTCACCATGATCAACAGACTCGGCGCCAGCGAGAAGAGGGTCATCAGCGCCATGATCTGGAGACCGATGCCCACCTGTTCCGGATTGGCCTGGCCGGAGCCCAGGGTCATCTGCGGCAGAGTGAGATCGGAGAGAGTCTGCTCCCCGGCGGCGTTGACGGCCCAGGCGTCGGAGAGTGGCCAGCCCATGGCCAGCAACATACCCACAGCCACCAGTACCGTTGAGGTGATCATCCAGGCACGGTTCACCCCGGACTCTCTCCCCTTCTGACCTGTTCCTGACGTGATCGTGAGCGCCTTCACGGCACCAGCCCTCCCCTTCTGCACCATCCAGAGTTCCTGATACTCCATGGATTGTCGTTGCAAGAAGGGCTGCTGTCCACCCCTGGCGGCGCATCGGAAAAAAATGACGACAAGATGACAGAAACGTGACGCCCTCTTTTCCGGAGCACTTCCCCGTTCCCAAAACACGAGAAGGCGGCCCTGAAGGCCGCCTCCTGACGATGCGGATCGTTCCGCGCCGCCTCAAGAGAGGCGGCCTAGTCTTCTACTTCATGTGCGACTCAGCGGACACACTCATCCAAACATCCAGAGCAGCGCAACCACCGCAGCCAGCGGTGCCAGGGTGACCGCAACCAATCCCACGAAGGGATTCATGTCCATATCAAAGACATTCAGTTCCTTGTGGCTGCCCTCTTTGTCAAACGACTCGATGGTTTCGATCCTCATTGTCTGTCTCCTCTGACCTATTGGTCACTCCAAAGGGGTTCATGGTATTTAGAGGTGGTGGTTCCCTATTTTGTTCATTAAATTGATCGAGCAATTCAATGAACTGATCGTTATGCCTCTAAACACCACGCCGTCATTCCAACGGCTTACAGTTCTTCCTTGCCTTAACATAATGCAGAAGGCGTGCCATCATCTTAAACTGCAACCTTCTGCTTGAAAGATGATGCGACTATGGACAGTAAAAGGCGGCGCTCTCCATGGCGATACGATGGGTTCCGCCCCTGTTCACTAAATTGTCACAAAAAAGACATAGTAAAGTCAAGAAATATATTAAAGGTTACAATCTCATGAAGACAACTCTTAACCATCTGTTTTTACACACAAACATCACATTCACCTTCCCCGTCAAATTGAAAATATCAAAAAATATCCTGAATTAAATCGACACTTGAACAGCAATACTATGAGAGTTGAAGTAATTTATGATGACATTTTAAATAAGTTTCTACGAATAAATAGTGCATTATTGATCGTTCTCACCTCTGCAACAACGTGTGACGGGGTTGGGATCCAGAGGCAAGCAACAGAATATGGTGAGGGTAGACGGGGGATGGAGGGGTGGTACTTACCGATATTCCGGCACATTTCTCCCCATATTTCACGGATCTGCGCCTGTGTTGGAGACCGCACAAAAGAAAAGACCGCCTGCCCGACAGGGCAAGCGGCCATCAAACCGAGGAGACAAGGCACTTGGGAGACAATGGAAAGAAAGAATAGGGGTGAATCCAATAATCGAAATCGAGTCAAATCGGCCCAGTGCAACACCATCGAATCGACAGTTGCCTCAACTCTTCATAGACAACGGCCTCTCTTTTTTCCATGACGACCGGGAGAGCGTGCTCCCTCAACGCGTGTGAAGGGCCACGCCTCTCCCGTCCGTCCTGAAAGCTCTACTCCGCTTAACCGCCGAGTAGCTGTAACGCCAGCTGTGGTTGCTGGTTCGCCTGCGCAAGGACCGCTGTACCGGCCTGCTGTAGAATCGCGTTTTTGGTCAGAGTTGCGGTCTCGGCGGCGATATCCGCATCCAGAATC
>JADGBX010000227.1 GCA_015231265.1 Magnetococcales bacterium
ACTCCCACCTTACCCTATGACGTTGACTTTAAAGGCTGAAAAGCAACGGAAGAGTCAACACCGCGGAACCCATGGTTCCGCACCTCCTTTTGGGAGATGGTATGGCCACGGCAAAGACAACGGAAGAGTCAACTCCGTGAGGCTCTGCCTCACACTCCGGCAGGGGCCCCGACCCCTGCACCCGAGGTAGTAAAGGATTTACCACCTAACGGCCACAGATAAACACCTGAACACCAAATTATTTCGTCACATTCGAGAACCAGTAGTTCTTCTTGCGCGCATCCGGCTTGCCCATGGGGCGCAACCCCATGGCCTCAAGCTGAGCGGAAACCGTCTCGAAACGGTCGTCGAAGATCTCGACTTGGAGGAAAATGCGGTTGTTTGCAAGCACGTTTTTCATACCGTTGAGCACCGCCTCTTCATGGCCTTCAACGTCGATCTTGATGGCGATGGTCTTCTCTTTGAGTGAGCGCAGACGGGGGTGGGAGTCGCCACTGGCAACCGAGACGGTGATGGGTTTGAAGTGCTCTTCGGCAGCAGTGAATCCGCCGGAGCCGGTGTTCATCTGCTCTGGATGGCGATCCACATGGAAGGTTGCCTCGCCGGACTCGGCGGCCAGTGCCAGACGCTCGACGGAGACGGTATCGCTGAGATCGTTGAGGAAGAGGTTGGCAGCGAGCTGATTGGCGTTGCGCGGATCGGGTTCGAAGGCGATCACGGTGACGCCACCGCGCTTGGCCAGGGGCAGGGTGTAGATGCCGATGTTGGCGCCGATATCGAGAAAGAGCGTGCAGCCGAGATCACGGGTGCGGGCGAGGAACTTCTCAACGGTGGCGGTTTCGTAGCCGCCGCGCTTGAGCAGACCCCGGTCGATGTGGTTGCGCTGATCCACCAGAAAGGGGTCGCCCATGCTGGAGTGGATGATGGTGCTGTTTTCCGTGGCACCGGGCAGCAGATCGTCGGCAGCGCCTCGGTGGCAGAGGTTCCACATCACTTTTCGGACCAGTCGGTAAGCGGTATTAAACATGGTGTTATATTTCCAGAGGTCGGGCCGGAGTGATCGGGCCGGAGATCATGGTGTTTCAGGGGGCCAGAGCGTGGCATCGGCCAGGGCGTTGACGATGGCGTCGGCGGCGTGGCCGTCACCGTAGGGGCTGGCCACGGGGAACTGCTCCGGCTCGGTGAAGGGGGCGGCAAGGCGTGATTCGGCAGCGGTGACGATGCGCTCCGTGTCAACGCCGACAAGTTCGGCACCATACTCCAGCGCCTCGGTGCGCTCGGTGGTGTCACGCATGATCAACACCGGTCGGCCCAGAGGCAGCGCCTCCTCCTGTACACCGCCGGAGTCGGTGAGAATCAACCGCGCCCGACTCATGAGCGCCACGAACGGCGCATAGGGCAGGGGATCCAGAAGGTGAACGGTGGGGCGCTGGCCGAGAATGCGAAACACCGGTTCCCGCACATTGGGGTTGAGATGGACGGGATAGAGGATATCCATCTCCGGGTGGTTCTCCGCCAGAGTGGCCAGGGCGTGACAGATCGACTCGAAGCCACCGCCGAAGCTCTCCCGACGATGGCCGGTCACCAGAATGAAGGGGCGGCTGAAGCGGTTCAGAAGAGCGCGGCTCTCGGCATCGGCACGGTCGGAGCGGAGCCGTTCGACCACGATGCCCAGCGCATCGATCACCGGGTTGCCGGTGAGAGTGATCCGGTTTTCGGGCACCCCCTCTTTCAGCAGGGCGCGGCGGTTGATGTCGGTGGGGGCGAAGTGCCAGTGGGCGAGCCGTCCGGTCATCTGCCGGTTGATCTCTTCGGGGAAGGGGCTCGACGGGTTGCCGGTGCGCAGTCCCGCTTCCACATGGCCGACGGGGATGCGGGCGTAGAAGGCGGCCAGAGCGCCGCAGAAGGAGGTGGTGGTATCACCCTGCACCAGCACCGCATCGGGTTTGAGGTCGCGCAACACCTGCGAGAGGGCTTCGAGAATGCGGCCCGTAAGCTGGGCCAGATCCTGATCCGGGCGCATGATGTTGAGGTCGGTGTGCACCGGCAGATCGAACAGCGTCATCACTTGATCCACCATCTCCCGGTGTTGGGCGGTGAGGCAGATCAGGGGAGTGAAGTCGGCGTGCCGCTCCAGCGCTCGGTAGACCGGGGCCATTTTGACCGCTTCGGGGCGGGTGCCGAAGATGAGCAGAACTGTTTTCATGGTCTCAGCCACGCAGCCGGATCAGGTGATAATGTAGTGACGGTACACTTTGACCGTCTTCTTGGCCGCCCGACGCCAGGAGAACTGCTCCACGGCGCGCTGGCGAGCGGCCTCTCCCATGGTGCGGCGTTTTTCAGGATCGTTCACCAGGCGGGCCATGGCGTTGCCCAGAGCGTCGGCATCGTCGGGGGGGACCAGAATGCCGGTGCTCTCCGCTTCCACCAGGGTGGGAATGCCGCCGACGTTGGTGCCCACCAGGGGCAGTCCCGACGCCATCGACTCCAGACCGGTGATGCTGGTGGCCTCCTTGCGCGACGGCAGAACCGAGAGATCCACCGCCCGGTAGATCTCCGGCATGCGGTCGTTGGCCACGTCGCCCAGCAGTCGGGCGCGGTCCATCATGCCGTTTTTCGTCAGGATCGACTCCACCTTGGCGCGATCCTCACCCCCCCCGGCCAGGATCAGTTTCACCGGCAGGTTCTGAAGATGTTTGGTCGCTTCGGCAAACACCGTCACGCCGTTCTTCTCCACCAGCCGTCGGGCCAGGAGGATGGCGGTTTCGTCCTCGGCCACGCCCCAGCTCTCCCGCAGCGGCGAGTGACCCGGCGTGAAACGCCCCACATCGACGCCGTTGCTGATGAAGGTGGTGCTGCCTTTGTAGCCCACCATGCGCGTCGCTTCGTCCAGCTCCTCGCTGGGGGAGATGACGTGTCGGCAGTGCTGCATCCGTTTCAGCATGCGGCGTTGCTGCCACTGTGATCCCTCGATGCGCTTGAGAAATCCCGAGGTGTGGTTGGTGAAGATCACCGGAAAGGGGAGTTTGGCGGTCGCCTCCAGTGGACGCAATCCGTGGACGTGCACGAGGTCGATGTCATAATAATCGAGCAGACGCTTGAGAAAGGTGCGCATCACCCAGGTGAAGAACGGTTTCGGTTTCGGAATCGGGTAGCGGTGGAGTTGCAGACCGTTCCAGAGGGTGTGGCCCGTCGGCTCTCCCAGGGGTAGCGTCAGAATGTGTACCGTGTGTCCCAATCCGGCCAGCGCGCGGCTCAGCTCCACCACATGGGTGGCCACGCCGCCGATGTTGGGTGGAAAGTCGGCGGTGACCATCACCACTGAGAGCCGTTTAGACAGGGCTTTCACCTGTTTTTTCGGGGACTTCGGCACCGGTTTCTCCTTTGAAACGTGCGTTCCGTCGAGCCGATATGGCGCGCACAGGGAGATAGTGTACAACTCATTTCGCCATGACGAACGGGATAAAGCTCATGGGCAAACGGATTGCGACATTTCTTATGACCAGGCTGGTGCCCTGGTTGATTTTCGGACTGCTGAGAATGATCCGCTGGACGCTGCACATCGAGCGGGTAGGGGAGCCTGATCCCGAGGGTGTGGACGTGCCGGTGATCTATGCGTTCTGGCATGGCCGCATGCCGTTATGCGCCCAGCACTTTCCGGGTCGGCTCCATCTCGGCAAGCAGATGCACATCATCATCAGCGACAGCCGTGACGGCGAGCTGGTGGCCAAGGTGACCCGGCTGTTGGGCCACGAGGCGGTGCGCGGTTCGTCGAAGCGCAACGGCATGCGGGCACTGTTCGAGCTGACCCGCATCATCAAGAGCGGTCAGGACGGCGGCATCACCCCCGACGGTCCCAAAGGCCCCCGCTATCGACTCAAGGAGGGGGCGATTCTGCTGGCGAAGAAGTCCGGCGCGCCCATCGTGCCCATGACGTCGAGCTGTACTTCCTATTGGGAGTTCGGCAGTTGGGATCGCATGCGCATCGCCAAACCCTTCTCGCGCGGTGTGACGCTCTTCGGCAGGCCGATTCCGGTGGAGCCGGGCATTCGTGGTGAGGCGCTGGAGGCGAAGCGTCTGGAGGTGGAGGAGGCGATGAATGCCCTGAGTCGCTACGCCGATCATCTCTGTGGTCACACCGATCAGGAGGATCCCCCCCGCTCGGCGAAGGATCCGCAACCGGGCGAAACCCCCACCGATCTCATCAACCCGGTGCGTCCCGATTTCGCCACCGACCCCATGCACATCCGCTTCTTCGGCAAGCGCTTCATCACGCAGAAGCTGAAGCATAAACATAAAGAATAAATACTCATTGTTATATATCTATACAATTAGCACAGCGTTTGAAATCTGCGCTATGTTTTGAATGGATTGTGCAATCCCCCTGGAGTTGGTACTCTGCTCGTGCACTGTTCGGGTTATGGGGGATGTATGTTCTATCGTGCACTATCTACTGTTCTGGTGGGGTTGTTCCTGTTCGTAGTGTGGGGTGACGTCACCACGCACGCCTCCACGCTCGCGTCCTCCACGCCAGCTCCCACGGAGTCCACGGCGCAACAGCCCGCCACCTCCACACCCTCCACTTCTACACCCGCCACCGCCACGCCCGATCCCGGCGGTATCGCGCTGCTGCGACGATTCGAACAGGGCTCCTATGCCCAGCGGCTGCCCCTCTTGATCCAGAACAGAGTGCTGATCACCACCCAGGAAGAGGAGGCGGCGTTTCAAGAGGCGGCGCAACACCGCGATCCCTTCGTGCGGCGCTTTGCCCTGCTCCATCTGGGGGAGATTGCCAACCCCGGCGGACATCTCGTCAAGATGTTTATCCACGCTTTGGCGGATAAGGATGAGAGCGTGCGTGCCCAGGCGATGGCCTCTCTGATGCGGCAGGATAAGGCGGCCTCCCGGCTGTTGATTGATCACCTTAAAGATACCCGCCCTCTGGGAGAGTACTCTTTTGAGGCTATCGGTGAGTCTGATCGAGAGATCACGCTCAGGGTGGGTGATTTGGTCGCAACGGTGTTGCGCGGTATGACGGAGGTGGATATCTGGGCGCTTGTCGACGCCTACCGCACGGCGAAACCCTCCAGTGACAGGTG
>JADGBX010000228.1 GCA_015231265.1 Magnetococcales bacterium
CTTTTGCACGTGGTGTGTGTCTGAATCTTTTACTGTTTGTTTATGCGTGTTTTATTGTGTTCCCAGCATGTTACGGCACGCTCAAAATGCGGCTCTTCTTCCCACGATCCCCCTAGGCAACCATTGATGATGCGCGTCTGAATCGAACGCACCATTTCAGTCATGGGTGGGAAGTTGAAACATGTCTCGAAATATTAACCAATACTATATGCGGCGGTATCATAGCAGTAGATTTACGATTCGGAAAGCTCTTCCACTTGTAGTGAAGCGCCTTCAACGCCAACAACGCGAACGGTGGTGCCTGCAGGCAGATCCTTGCCCTCCACCCGCCAGAGCGTATCACCGACTCTGACCCGTCCGGTGCCGTTTTCGATCGCTTGTTCGAGAGTGTAGTGTTTTCCTACGTAGTGTTGACCGCGCTGGTTGAGGGTGGGGCGGTCGCTGGGGGTGAGGTTCTTCTTCAGAATGGTGCGCGAGAAGGTCATGGAAAGCACCGAGGCGATGGCGAAAAAGAGCGCCTGCCCGGTGAGAGAGAGGTCGGGAAACAGAAAGAGCAGCAGCCCGGTGAGCGCAGCGGCGATGCCCAACCAGAGAAAGAAGAAGGCAGGGGCGAGCAGCTCCATGATGATCAGCAGGACGGCAAGGCTTTCCCAGTGCCAGAAGGTGACGGGAGAGATCCAGTCGAACATGAGGCGCGCTTTCGTTGTCGTGTGAGGGGGAGTGCCGGAAGCCAACGGATGTCCCGTGTCGGATGGCGCGGATTCCCGAACGCCATCCGAACACGTGTGTTCTCTTATGCTTATCCGACATCCTTCTTGTTGGCTGTCTTAAAGGACTCCTTGGCGATCTCGCCGATACCGCCCAGAGAGCTCAGAACACTGGTCGCTTCCACCGGCAGCATGATCACCTTCTGATTGGGGGAGGAGGCGATCTCGCCCAGTGCGGTGACATATTTCTCGGCGACGAAGTAGTTGATCGCCTGAATATCCCCCTTGGCGATCGCCTGGGAGACGTGCAGGGTGGCGCGGGCTTCCGCTTCGGCCAGACGCTCCCGAGCCTCGGCCTGACGGAAGGCGGCCTCCTTCTCACCTTCGGCTTTGAGGATCGCCGCTTCGCGCGCCCCTTCGGCTTTGAGGATCGCCGATTTCTTGTCCCCTTCTGCCTTCAGGACTTCCGACTGACGGACGCCCTCGGCTTGGAGGATCGACGCGCGCTTGTCCCGCTCCGCCTTCATCTGTCCCGCCATGGAGTCCACCAGATCCTTGGGTGGGGTGATGTCCTTGATCTCGATCCGGGTTACCTTGACACCCCAGGGGTTGGTCGCCTCATCCACAACGGTCAGAAGCTGGGTGTTGATGGTGTCCCGCTTGGAGAGCAGTTCGTCCAGATCCATGGAGCCCATCACCGTTCGCACGTTGGTGGTGGTGAGATTGAGGATCGCATACTCCAGATTGTTCACCTCATAGGCGGCCTGTGCCGCATCGAGGATCTGGAAGAACACCACACCGTCCACGGTCACCATGGCGTTGTCGCGGGTGATCACCTCCTGGGAGGGGACGTCCAGCACCTGCTCCATCATGTTGAGTTTGGCGCCCACCCGGTCGAGAATGGGGGTGATGATGTTGAAACCAGGGGAGAGGGTGCGTGTATAGCGGCCCAGTCGCTCAATGGTATACTCGGTGCCTTGGGGCACGGTTTTTACACTCATGGGCACCAAAATGACGGCAAAGACCAGAATTAAAAGAACAAAGAAATCCATCGAACACTCTCCCCGGTGAATGATTCAAAAGACCGGAACCCCCCGGACGACGACTGGTTGCAGAGGCCGAAATCCGAATCCCGATCAAGAAATAGCGGTTGCCGTCGCCCCTGTCGGACTGGTATATACCGACGGTATCGACGCCAAACCAGTATCGTCAACACGCTTCGTCTGGTCGAGAAAAATCGACCATTCATGGTGTTGATGTCGTGAAATCAGTCTGGGGGGAGTGTTTGTGGTGGTGGACAAAGCAGGAAATACTCGGGGCGGATACCATGTCGCGGTTCATTCGGTGGCTTGATCAGGAAGAGACGCGCTACAGGCGGATCAAGCGCTTTTTCTACTCTGTAGTGGAGTATCAGCACAGCACGCTGAATCAGATCTTCAACGTGCTGATGATCTGTCTCGTCATGGCCTCGGTGGTGGTGATGGTGCTGGAGGTGGATCCCGACGTGGCGCCGTGGGATCAAAAGTTCTACGATTTTCTGGAAGATCTCTTCATCGGCGTCTTTCTGATCGAGTATCTTCTGCGCTGGTGGGTCTGCTCCGATCTGAGTCGCGATTTTCTCAGGGAGCGTCGCCGGGCGCAGCGCCGCTGGCATCGCTACTCCCTTACCCGTCTCAATCTCTACGCCGCCAGAAAGGCGTTGATCGTGAAGCTGCGCTGGATGGTGCAGCCCATGTCTCTGGTGGATCTGGTGGCGATCCTGCCGGTCTTCCGCCCCTTCCGGCTGCTGCGTGTTCTGCGCGTTCTGCGTGTGTTGAAGCTGTTTCGCTATTCGCAGCGGCTGTCGTTCTTCACCGGCATCATCGCCGACCGTTCCTACGAGTTGATGTCGCTGCTGATGATGGCGGTGGTGAGTTGGGGTATGGTGGCCGTGGCCTTTTTCGTCGTGGAGCGAGGCCACAACGAAAATGTCACCACGGTGTGGGAGTCGGTCTACTGGTCCATCATCACCATCACCACCGTCGGCTACGGCGACATCACGCCGGCGACGACGGCCGGACGCGTCATCGCCGTTCTGGGAACCATCTTCGGCATGTGGGTGGCCGTCTTCATGACATCCATCATCGTCGCGGCATTGACCGAACGTATCATCTATCTCAGGGAGCATCGTATGGAACGCATGATCGACCGTCTTGACGACCACTTCATCGTCTGCGGCCTGGATGCCCTGGGACGGGCGGTGTGTCGGACTCTGGAAGAGGAGCAGAAGCAGTTCGTCGCCATCGATACCGACCTCGAGAGGGTCGAGATGGCGCAGAAGAGCGGCTGGAACGCTCTCTCCGGTGATATTACCGAGGAGGATGTGTGGGAGAAGTTGGGCCTGCGGCGGGCGCGGGCGGTGATCAGCTCGGTAGTGGATGAATCGGTCAACGTCTACATCATTCTCATGGTGCGAGAGCAGCGGCCGGACTGCTTCATGGTGGCCTGCGGCGCCGACGATAAGTCGAAGAAGCGTCTGAAGCGGGTGGGTGCCGACAGGGTGATCACGCCGTTCCAGGTGGGTGGGCGGCAGATGGCCCTGACCGCTCTTCGCCCGTCGGCAGTGCAACTGTTCGACATGGCGCTCAAACGCGACCACGTGGAGCTGGAGATGGAGGAGCTGGAGGTGCCCGACGGCTCCTGCTTCGACGGCCTCCAGCTCAAGGACTCCGACATTCGTCAGGGCTACGACGTGATCATCGTCGGCATCGCCACCCGTGATGGTGAGATGCGATTCAACCCGCGCGCCAACGAACGCCTCTCCGCAGGGGACGTGTTGATCTGTCTGGGCCATCTGGATGATCTTGAACGGTTGCGAAACGCCCTTTTGGAAAAGACGGAACGTGCTGGAATCTTTGGTATTTGAGGCGGCTCTGCCCGAATGTGATCCTTTTTCTTGGGCTGAAAACGGCTCGAAATCGACCCGATGAGAGGCGGTGGATCGTGTGCGGCAGGTCGGTTTTTCCCGAGAGAAGGTGTTTTTATGTTTGACAATAATCGATTGTGACATTAAGTTCCCGAAGAACACGTCACGCAATCTCGTCGACGCAATTCCCCTTCTGTACTGGGCTTTCGATATATATATGACGCACCGGACGCTTATCCGGCGCCTTGAAATAGGCGGACTCTCTCCACTCCCATCCGTATGGATCGCGCAGGTATTCCCTCGTTTCAGAAAGAGTCCACTCTCGCTGTTTTCTCCGCATGGATCTAATTGACACACGCACACCCGTTCACAGCTTTCTCTGAAAGATCAGGAGTCCGATGAATCTCAATGAATTAAAAAAGATGAGCGTTTCCGATATCACCAAACTCGCTGCCGATATGAAGGTGGAGGGGTTCAACGGAATGCGCCGTCAGGAGCTGATCTTTGCGTTGCTTCGCGCTGAGAGTGAGAAGAACGGTCAGATCTATGGTGAGGGTGTCCTTGAGGTGCTCCAGGATGGATTCGGCTTCCTGCGCTCGCCGGACACCAACTTTCTGCCCGGCCCGGACGACATCTACGTCTCGCCATCCCAGATCCGCCGTTTCGGTCTGCGGACCGGGGATGTGGTCGAAGGCCAGATCCGTGCCCCCAAGGAGAGCGAGCGCTATTTTGCTCTGCTTCGGGTGGAGAAGATCAACTATGAGGATCCCTCCAAGGCCAAAGGCAAGATCCTGTTCGACAACCTGACGCCGCTCTATCCCGACGAGCGTCTGCGCATGGAGGTCGAAACCAAGAATCCCGAACACGGACTGGGCTCCCGGGCCATCGACCTGATCTGCCCCATCGGCAAGGGTCAGCGCGGCCTGATCGTCGCCCAGCCCCGTACCGGTAAGACGATGCTCATGCAGAGCATTGCCGACTCCATTGCCAAGAACCATTCGGAAGTGATCCTCCTGGTGCTGCTCATCGACGAGCGCCCGGAAGAGGTGACTGACATGAAGCGCTCGGTGCGTGGCGAGGTGGTCTCCTCCACCTTCGACGAACCGGCCACCCGTCACATCCAGGTGGCGGAGATGGTGATCGAAAAGGCAAAGCGCCTCGTGGAGCATAAACGGGATGTGGTTATCCTGCTGGACTCCATCACCCGTCTGGCTCGCGCCTACAACACCGTGGCCCCCTCGTCGGGCAAGGTGCTCTCCGGCGGTATCGACGCCAGCGCTCTCCAGAGGCCGAAACGGTTCTTCGGTGCAGCCAGAAATGTGGAAGAGGGCGGCTCCCTTACCATTATCGCTACCGCGCTCATTGAGACCGGTTCGCGCATGGACGAAGTGATCTTCGAGGAGTTCAAGGGCACCGGCAACATGGAACTGGTGCTGGATCGTCGTATGGTGGAGAAGCGTACCTTCCCCGCCATCGACATCGC
>JADGBX010000229.1 GCA_015231265.1 Magnetococcales bacterium
GATTGAGGGGGGCTGAATTGCTTCAGGAAGAATTGAGCATAGCGATACGCTGCTTTTTTCCGGCAATTTTGCGCTTCATGTTCAGGGTGTGGAAAAAAACTTCTTGCCCCACGAAAGGAAAACACTTGACCCACCCGCTCTGTTCGGGGTACAAACCCACTCGTTCACCGTCACGGGAAGGGGTTCAAGTTATCCCTTTTTATATGCGATCAGTGACGATGATCAGAGTGTTGGGGCCTATAGCTCAGTTGGTTAGAGCGCACGCCTGATAAGCGTGAGGTCAGTGGTTCAAATCCACTTAGGCCCACCATCATGTTTCAGTTTTGGAAGACACAGTGTATCGGGGGTGTAGCTCAGTTGGGAGAGCGCCTGCTTTGCAAGCAGGGGGTCATCGGTTCGATTCCGTTCACCTCCACCAAATTAGACAGTGTCCTGACCCAATCCTCCTCACAATACCCCACCCTCAAGCCGTTCTGCACCAATCGCTGCCTTTTTGCACTTCTTGTGACTCAGATGCAGTTTGTGTAACACTTGATGGCACTGTAGCGCTATTAATTGCGAATGCTTCTGAATTATGGTCTTGTTGATTCAGGGCAGATTATGGTGGCACGTTCCCTCTTTATTCGCAGCAGAGGTTGGATGGATATGAAGAACCTTTCGACCGCAAGTGTTTCCAAATCCGATGTTCAGAACGGCAGTGCCTCTTCCGGAGGTGCGCCGCAGGAACCGGACGAGAAACAAATGGAGAACCGGTCGGGATTCCGTCCCTATGAGATCTCCAAAGAGATCACGATTCCCGACTATCTGCAGGAGACCTACTGGTGGGCCTATCTGCACCCCAATGCGGTTCGTTTCTTTGAGCACCAGTTTATCGTCAATCTGATTCTCTGGGGCAACTTCGCTCGGCTGCGTGACATGGCCCTGGCGGAGATTGGTGAAAAGATCGAAGGGAATGCCCTTCAGGTGGCGTGCGTCTATGGCGATTTCACACCCAAGGTTGCCGAACGGTTGACGCCTGAGGCGCAGCTACATGTGGCCGATGTGGCGCCGGTCCAGCTCGACAATCTGGCGAAGAAGATCCAGGCCACGCCCAACGTCCGCCTTCACCACATGAACTCCAACACGTTGGGGTTTGAGGATGGATCGTTCGATAATGTGATCGTCTTCTTCCTGCTCCATGAACAGCCGGAAGGGGTGCGAGAGAAGACAATCGCCGAGGCGCTGCGCGTCACCAAACCCGGCGGCAAGTTGATCTTCGTCGACTATCACGGTCCGTCACGCTGGAACCCCTTCCGTTACATCATGATTCCCATTTTGGCGCTTCTGGAGCCCTTTGCTCTGGACATCTGGAAGAGTGAGATCCGCGATTGGTTGCCGGAGAGTGCCACTATTCAGGATCTGCGCAAGGAGACCTTCTTCGGCGGACTCTACCAGAAGGTCGTTATTACTCCCTGATGAGTTGAAGCCATGACTGCACCCGTCTGCGTCACTATCGGTGACGAGATCGCCCGATACGGTTTTGGAAACGATCACCCCTTCGGTCCCCATCGCATGGGTGCCTTCTGGGAGCGTGCCACCCGTACCGGTCTGGCACTGAGACTGACGGTGCGCGAACCGGTAATGGCAGAGCGTACACTCATTGAGCGTTTCCACACGCCCGTCTATGTAGAGCAGGTCCTTCGACAGTCGGAATCGGGAACCGGTCTGCTGGATATGGGGGATACCCCGGCCTTCAAAGGTGTCTATGAAGCGGCTGGCCATGTGGTGGGCTCGGCGGTGGATCTGACCCACGCCATTATGAAGGGAAGCTGTCGGCGCGCCTTTATTCCCATTGCCGGATTGCATCACGCCCGTCGTGACACCGCGTCGGGTTTTTGTGTCTTCAACGACTGTGGTGTGGTGATCGAGACTCTGAAAGAGGAGTACGGTCTAACGCGGATCGCCTATGTGGATATCGATGCGCACCACGGCGATGGTGTCTTTTATGGCTTCGAATCCGACCCGGCCGTAATCTTCGCCGACATGCACCAGGACGGACACACCCTCTATCCTGGAACCGGTCATCCTCATGAGACCGGCACCGGCTCAGCCGAAGGGTTGAAACTGAACCTGCCCATGCCTCCCGGCTCCACCGACAGCGACTTTTTCCGTCACTGGCCGATGGTTGAAGCGTTTATTCGGAAACAGAAGCCGGAGTTCATCCTGTTGCAGTGCGGTACCGACTCCATTGCAGGAGATCCCATCACCCAGATGGCCTGGACGACCGCAGCCCATGCCCATGCAGCGAAACAGTTGGCGCTGCTGGCGGAAGAGTTGGGGCACGGTAGAATCCTGGCCACCGGCGGTGGCGGCTATAATCCGGTGAATATCGCCGAAGGGTGGTGTGCGGTGGTGGAGTCGCTCCTGGATACCGACACTGCGCTTTGACCAAGAGATTCCCCCTTCGCTGTTCCTTTTTTTTATCGCCTTTCAGAAAGAGCCCTCATGATCATCAGCGACGACCCATCCTTCATCCAGCCGGGCAGTGTGGGATTGATCGGGGCCGGTCCCGGTGATCCCGACCTGTTGACCGTTGCTGCCATCAAGGCGATCCACGCTGCCGATGTGGTGGTGTACGATGCCTTGATTTCCGAGGAGATTCTCGAACTGATTCCCGAGTCGTGCGAGCGTGTTTTCGCCGGTAAGCGGGGCGGCAGCCCTTCGGTGGCCCAGGCGGACATCTGCGATACTCTGATTCAACTGGCCAAAGCGGGGAAACGGGTGGTGCGCCTCAAAGGGGGCGATCCTTTCATGTTCGGTCGGGGAGGGGAGGAGGCGGAACAGTTGGCGGAGCAGAACATCCCCTTCCGCATCGTTCCCGGGCTCACTGCTGGTATGGCGGGCGCGGCCTATGCGGGCATTCCCATTACCCATCGGGCGGTCAACGCCAATGTGGCGTTCATCACCGGGCACGAAAAAGCGGTCAACGCCCGTTTCGGCAGTGTCGAAGAGGCGTCCCGTATCGACTGGGAGAAGGTAGGCAGCGCCTTTCCCGTGCTGGTGATCTACATGGCTATGAGCAATCTTCACCGCCTCACCGACCGGTTGATGGCGGCTGGGCGCTCTCCCACCACTCCGGTGGCGATCATCCGTTGGGCCACCACTCCCCGTCAGCAGACGCTCACCACCACATTGGAGAAGGCGGTGGAGGATGTGAAAAAGGTGGATCTTGCTTCACCCTCCATCATCGTCGTCGGACATGTGGTGGACTACCGGAAAACCCTGGCGTGGTTCGACGATGAGACACTGACGCCCTGATGGGTTGAACGAGAGAAGAGATGCAGAAACAGCAATGGCCTCCTGAGATCCAGGGGGCCATTGTCAGTTAAGGCGTATCCATCGTGAGGGGAGGTCAGACGCCTCGATAGGTGCGGGAGACGTACTCGCGCGTGCCTTTGAACAGGGCGTCTGCCAGACGGTTCTGGTAGGACTTCTGTCGTAGCTGTTTCTCTTCCTTGGGGTTGGAGAGGAACGCCATCTCCACCAGTACCGACGGCATGTCCGGTGCTTTGAGCACGGCAAAACCCGCCTGTTTCACGCGCTTGAAATGGAGTCGGAGGTGCGAGACCCGCTTCAGAGAGCCGATCACGTCCTCACCATAGGCAAGCGCCCGGTTGATGGAGTCCCGCTGCGAAAGATCCATGAGAATACCCGCCACTTCCGGGTCGAGCACCTGGGTGAGATTGACGCCCCCGATCAGGTCGGCATTATTCTCCCGTCGCACCAGAGCGGCAATGGCCCGGTTGGGGGAGGGTTTGCCACGCTCCGAAAGGCAGTAGACCGAGGCGCCGCGGGCACGCTTATCCTTGAAGGAGTCGGCGTGCAGGCTGATAAAGAGGTCGGGATTGTGCCGCCGCGCAAGGCTAACCCGGCGTCGCAGAGAGACGTAGTAGTCCCCTTTGCGTGTGAGGTGGGCCTTGAACCCAGGGGTGCTCTTGAAGCGGCGTTGCAGTTTTTTCGCCACTGCCAGGGCCACATTCTTCTCTTTGGTGCCCATCTTGCCGACGGCTCCGGGATCCTCGCCACCGTGGCCGGCATCGATGACGATGACCGTCTCCTTGCGGCGTTGGGGTTTGCGGATCGGGAAACCGGTCTCGTTGTCCATCAATGACTTGCGGAACAGATCCACCACCAGACGCGGACCTTTGCGAGAGGTGGCCTCCAGCAGAAAATCTCTGGGCTGGATCTTGGAGTGGGGCATGCGGAGTTGAAAGACGATGCGCGTGGTGCCCGTCTTCGGATAACCGACCCGAATGCTCTTGACCACCTCGTCACTGCCTTTCAGCTTCGATTTGCTGACGGCAAGCGTACTGTTTTGGATATCCAGAACCAGCCGGTCCGGTTTGCGCAGAGAGAAGACGCGATAGGTGATGCGTCGGTCCAGATCGAAGACGATCCGGGTATGATCCGGCGCCGTCCACATGCGCAGATCACGAATGCGTGTCCGTTTGGCTGCCAGAAGCGAGGTGGGTAGAAGCAGCCCACCGGTTGTCATGGCCATGGTTTTCAGGACCGTGCGTCGGTCCAAGGTCTCTTTAGTCTCCATCCACATCGTCAAGCATCCCGTTCAGCGGAAATCCATGGTATTTTGTGATCCTTCAGACCAAACAGCAACATCAGCAAACAAACGAGCCAGGGAGAGTGGCAGTGAGCACATCGGCGGATCCCAAGGAGATCGAAAAGTTCGAACAGATGGCCCACGACTGGTGGCAGCCCGACGGCAAGTTCAAGCCGTTGCATGATATCAACCCGATCCGTGTGGACTATATTGTCTCCACACTGGCCGGTTCACCCGGTGCCGATCTTGGCGGCATGCGCCTTCTGGACATCGGCTGCGGAGGCGGTCTGCTCTCCGAAGCGATGTACGATCACGGCGCCCAGGTAACCGCCCTGGATCAGTCCCCGCTCTCCATCGGTGCCGCCCAAGCGCATCAGAAGAGCAGCGGCTCCACCGTGGACTACCGGTTGCAATCCCTGGAGGAGCTGGCCGCAGCCGGTGAGGAGCGTTTCGATGCGATCCTGACCATGGAGATCCT
>JADGBX010000022.1 GCA_015231265.1 Magnetococcales bacterium
TCTCCGAAAAGCATCAGTTGATTCAAACACTCAATATCACCGATCTGGTTGTTCATCAGGTTGCACGTCTTCTGAAGCAGTTCCCTCTTTTGAATGCATCATTGACGGAGAGCGGCATTCAGAACCACGAAACCATCGATATTGGTGTTACGACCGATGTTCAGGAACGTCTCTATCTGGTGACACTGCCTGACGCAGATACCATTCCGCTGCATGCAATGAGTTTGAAACGCCTTGGCAATGTCATGGAGTTGATGCGTGGCAACCACCATGCAGTTGATCTCAGTGGCGGTACATTTGCGGTGACGGTGCTGAATGAACCGGCAACCTCCCATCAGATTCCGATCATCTATCCAGGACACGCTGCAATTTTGGGGTTGGGAGGGGTTCAGACACGATTCCGTCCGGGCGATGACGGCCTACCAACTCTTCGTCAAATCGTTGGACTCTGCATCAGCTACGACCACCGCTTTATTAACGGAGCGTTGGCTTCACGCTTCATGCAGGCTGTGGCAGATGCGCTGGCCTCACCGGTTCTGGACCAGGAGTAACCTACCCATGACAACCTCTCCCCACCTCTCGGAACTGGATGCTCTCTTTAATCGGAAATTCCCTTTCATGGGCAAGGCAATTGGCGATATGTCGTCGCTCTTCGGTAGTCGTTGGCAAGCGTCTTTCGAACAGTTCCTTTCCAAAGTCATGCAGAGTCCCGACGAGAAGGAGAAAGCCGTCAACGGTTATGTCAGGTTTGCGCTTGATATCATGCGGTTGCAGAAGCAGTTCGAAAAGACTGGAGCCTATCCTGAAAAGAGCTTCGATCAGGCCCGTGCTGATGTCTATGACAATGCCGAGTACATGCAGACCGCCTATCTTCCCGGTCTCCTGCTTTCACACTTTCTGTGGCCCCATCACTATCGGCAGCAGCTCTTCTTTGAAACGGCATTTTTGAACATCATGCGTCGCCAGGGTGCTCAACGTTTTCTGGATTGTGGCACGGGGACCGGTTACAACGCCTGTCGAATTCTGGATACACTACCAGAAACCACAGGACGGGCGTTCGATATCAGCCCACACTCGAAAGCCCATGCAGAACAGCAGGCAGAAGCGCTTGGAGTCGGATCTCGACTGACGGTGGATCTTCAGAACCTGATCACCGATCCTCCCGACGAAACAACCGACTGGCTGATCTCCATTGAGGTGTTGGAGCATCTTGAAGAGCCGGTCGCATTTTTGAAGGCTCTGAGAGGACTTCTTAACAAGGAGGGAAAAGCCTTTATCACCGCTGCTATCAACGCAGCAGAGGCGGATCACATCACCCTCTATCGATCGACGGATGGTGTGGCAGAACAGATCCTGGAAGCGGGATTTGCCATTGAGCAGTCACACACTGCATGGGCCTATGCCCCTGAGTTCGACGGTCAGCCCATTCCACAGGTTGCAGCCTTTGTTGTCACTTCTCGATAAAGCGTCCGTTCACCAATGAATCTAAGGAGCCAAACCATGAGCATGGAGACGTTTACCCAGGTCCACCGAGATGTATTACGTAAACCGGATCTGGTTCTTACCCCTGAGATGACGGCGCGAGATGTGGATACCTGGGACTCAATGGCCCATATCAATCTCATTCTCGCCATCGAGACGGCATTTGATGTGCGACTTGAGATGGATGTGATCGCCAATATTCGCAATGTAGGCGATATGGTCACCCACCTCAATAGTCAAGGACACGATATACAGTGGCCGTGACGGTGTGATTTTCCCCTTTAAAATTGGAAGTATATAAAGTCATTCGTCACCCAACTTCTCACCGTAAGAATCGAGAAGAACATCAGAGAGGCTGCTACGGTCGTCAAGCTGACACGCACCCGCATATTGGTAAAAAGACCACTCTGCCAGCGGTGTGCAAACCAGATGTGGATGAAAATGGGAGAAGCATAGAGCACTGTTCTCGCAAAGAGGAACAGGGCAACATCTCGGTCAAGGGGAGTAGATACGAAGGGATCAAGCGTCAGATAGTGCCAGAGATACCCCATATCGGTCTCGCGGAAAATCAAAAAACCAACAAGCACCAATAGAAACATGAAGAGCATGCGGAACGGTCTTATCCAGCCTGCATTGGCAATGGAATCAGGGACTTTTTTGCCAAAGATGTCAAACAAGATGAAGAGAATCCCGTAATAAGCGCCAAACAGAATGAAATTCCAACTGGCACCATGCCAGAATCCCACCAAAATGAAGGTGATGAAGACACTGAGCCCCGCTCCGAAACGGCGTGTTCGAGGGTTGCGCATCAGTGAGAGCGTCATGGGAGTGAACACATACTCCCGTATCCAGCCCGTCAGCGACATGTGCCATCGAGCCCAGAAATCTGAGGGTGAGACGGCGATGAAGGGGTGGTTGAAGTTCTGAACCAGATGGACTCCCATCAACTTGGCTGTTCCACGGGCAATATCTGTATAGGCGGAGAAGTCCGCAAAGATCTGGATGGCAAAAGCAAAAACCCCAACCCAGAGAATGGGGAAGGTGGGGTTTTCCAGAAAAAAGATCTTGTTGACGATGACTGCTACATTGTCGGCAATCACCAACTTCTTGAAAAATCCCCACAACAACAGATGGAACGCTTCCAGAGCTACGCCCGTGTTGAAGATCCGTGGTTTCTCCAACTGAGGAAGCAGCCGGCTCGCCCGTTCGATGGGTCCGGCGACAAGCTGTGGGAAAAAAGCGACATATAGTGCAAAATCAAGGAAATCCCGTCTCGGTTTGATGCGTCCCCAGTAGACATCGATCGAGTAACTCAGCGTCTGGAAGGTGTAGAAGGAGATGCCGACGGGAAGCAGAATATGGAGCGTCCATGTGAAGCTGGGAAGTCCAAGTACGTTTAACAGAGCAGCGACATTTTCTACAAAGAAACCAAAGTACTTGAATGCAGCCAACAGGCCCAGATTGACACCAAGGCTGATCCATAAGAAGCGTTTCTTGTGCTCGGGTCGGCGCTCCATACCCAGACCGCAGAGATAGTCGGTAACCGTGCTGACCAGGATCAGACTCAGAAACCAGGGATGAACGTAACCATAGAAAAGGTAACTCGCACCCAGGAGAAAGCGGTTCTGCATCCGGTGAGAAAGAGACCAGTAAATGGTCAGCACAAGAACGAGAAAGACAATGAAATCCAGACTATGAAAAATCATTTCACACCCTCCCTGTAGAGGGCAGCAAAGCGTTCCGTCCACCAGGGTCGCCATGCCCTGTCAATATGATCTCCATCACGGAAATGGTGAAGTTGAATTGCCGGATCAGTCGTGAACGATAGGAGAGGAACACTGTGGATCCTCAAATAGGATTCCATGTCACGCCCATACTCCCGTAACCCTTCCGGTTCCACGTAATCGCCCTCTGGAGTGGGGCGGTTCTTGACCCTGATGAAACGAAGAGGAATGGCGTTCTCCTTTGCCAAACGAAGGATCTCGGGAAGGTAGGAGGTCGCCAGTACCTTTTCAAAGTCGTAATCAGCGTGTTCCAGTTCAGGTTCTGCTGCGTAAGCAACCGGTTTCAGATGCACCAGATCAAACATCTTATCTGAGTGGGCAAGGACCCGCTCACGATGCGCCTTTGCTTGTGTATGTGCTTCTTTAGAAGAGGGTTTTCCCGTCAGCTTGGCTGCTACCTCTGTGAATAAAGCTCCGAGATCTTCTGTGGGCATGAGTGCAAGACGCTTAAGATACCACTTCATGGACTCAGTACCATCTATCTGAATTGGATAGACTTTTCTGAACAGAAAATCATGGGATGATTCTTGAATGGATTGGTGCTGTGCTAACATCCCTTCCAGGAATGGCTCATGTTCGTGAGACTTTTCCGAAACCCGGCGTCGATAGCGGGCCATGCCCATGAGCCAGCGCATTCTTTTCGTGAGTTGCGTATCTTTAAACATGATGAAAACCGCCTCTGGTTGCACCTTTGAGGCGATGAGGTAATTCTTCAATTGCAGATACCAAATGGTCGAACGCCCTCCAGGAAGATAGAGGGTAAACACGGATTTACCACCTAACAGCTCACCTAAATAATCAGGATCGATACGACTCTCAAGCAGTGAGTTGCCGATAAAGACGATATCAGGCTGTATCTGTTTGAGTTTTTTGAGATCAGAGTCGTCAAAGGGAGGTTTGTAAAACGTTCTTCCAACCAGAGCCGGAGGAACAAGTACGAGAAGCACGACAAGGAGTAGCGTCTTCCATCCTGTCGTGAACTGGGGGGTGTTTGGCATGATCTTTTAATCCAAAAGATCAACAAAATGTTTTATCATTTTGTTTATGAATGGTTTATGCTGCCCACAATTTACTTAAGCAGTCCGGCCACCAATAGACGGTCTCTTCATCCTTGCGACTCATCCCTGCGATAGGACCATCCTGTGAGAGAGCAAAAGCGACAGCGCCAGGGCACTTGCCAACAAAATTGACCACGGAATTATGGCGGGTACCGAAACGAGAGAGCTCAACCTGTTCCGAGGGGTAGAAGTCATCATCAGGACCATAGATCGTGGTATGTTGCCAGGGAGTGGCAACAAGGACCGAACCGAATGAGAGAGGCTTCAACCGCTCCGACAAAATCAACGCCCCATCGATGCGGGTGAGTTGGGCCAGTAACTCCACATGTTCTACGATGCGCCGTTTGATCTCCAGGATCACCTCTTCAATGACTCTGGCATCAGCGATTCTCTCCTGATCCCCATCACGTATTGCCTTTTGATTTTCTTCACGTTTTTTGAGCATCGTGCAGAGTTCATTGATCGAGGGAACTCCTTCAGGACTCTCTTTCAAGACATGTTTTGGAATGATCCAACGACGGGCATCGTGCACTGTGGATTCGGGAAGCCAGACGATAATTCCACCATGGTTACGCTTATTGGCTTCAACAAGAAGCCGGTCGATCATATCACGATAGATACGCCAGTAGATGGAACCCTGCCGCTTGAACTCATCATGGTGGCGAATCGATTCTAGAAGTCGCCAACCAAGAAGACTGCCGGTAAATGGAGAAGGGGTTGGTTCCGTGAAGCGACCGGCATTGAACCGAGCGATGATGTTGCCACCTCTGAAGATGGAGAGCGAGCCCGCTTTATTGGAGGTGATGATCAAAATATCCGGTGAGACCAGATTCAAGGGAATAGGATCAAACCGATTGCGTCCGCGGCTACTGGCAAAAAGCGCTCCCCAGATTCGTAGATCCTCACGCTCCCCGTCTCCAGTAGAGACCAGGGTTGTGGTTGTCATGGTGTCAAAGGCCGGCGCTAGTTTGACGAGAGCGTCGACAGTAAAAGGAAGTTCATTGTCCAGGCGGAGGATCACACTCTCGCCTTGACGTCCCTCCGCTTTGATCTCCTTTGGATCAACGGGGGCTACGCTCACTTGGACAGGTCGGTCCTCTTCCCGTTTCAGCCCGGCGAGAAAGACCGTCTCCATGATGATGCGTATCTGGTCAAACTCAAACGAGCGGCGACGGGCACCATCTCCAGCTTCTTCCCATAATTCAATAATTTGCTCGATAATATGGTAATCGAACACGCGCCGTCTCCTTGTGCAAACACCAAGTGATCACTTCGGCCCACACTTTGTCACTCCGGAACCTAGAAGTCTATCAAAGCTGACTCCTTCGGGCAAAACTGCTCTTTCAGAGGGAGGATACCTTGAATCGTTTTCGTTTTTTGGGTATCTTGTGCCGACTATGGATATGGGTGGTTTTTTTAGAGTGTCATGAAAGGCTAATATAAATCCCCACCCGTGTTAATGATCTTAACGTAAAGGAGATGTCAATCACGACACAGTGAATTCAACACGTTGTGCGCATTTCGTTTCGTTTGGAACGGATGCATCTTCTTTGTTGTTTTTATATTCTTGTGTATCGTTTCGTGGGATATATACTTGAGCCCACGACATCTCGACCCGAACGTAACCTCCACTATCATCTGGGAGAACATTCTCATGGCCGATGGAAACGAATTCCAGCTGAATCCCACTTCGAAGCTGGATGAACTTGAAAAAGGTCCCTGGCCCAGCTTCATCAAAGGCTTCAAAGAGACCTTTCGCCGTACCGGCAACACCATGATCCGCGGTGCCCTGGACCAGCTCAACTATTCCTATGAAACTAAAATGGGATACTGGAAAGGTGGCGTGGTTGGTGTTCACGGCTATGGAGCCGGTATCATCAGTCGCTACTCCATGATTTCCGACCTCTTCCCCGAGGCGAAAGAGTTCCACACTGTCCGCATTCAGCCCGCTCCCGGTCTTCACTACAGCACGGATAAGCTTCGTGAGCTGCTTGATCTTTGGGAAAAATATGGTTCTGGCTTGGTGAACATGCACGGACAATCCGGCAATCTCCAGATGATCGGTATTAGTCAGGACAACGTGCAGGAGTTCTTCGACGAAATCAACAAGAAGGGGTGGGATCTCGGCGGCGCTGGTGCCTGTGTGCGTACATCTGCTTCATGTGTCGGACCGGCTCGCTGTGAGATGGCTTGCTACGATAATCTGAAAGTCCATCACGACCTGCTGACCTACTTCTCCGATCTGGTCCATCGGCCCCAGCTGCCCTATAAGATCAAAATGAAGTTCTCGGGTTGCCCCAACGATTGCACCAACGCTATTCAGCGTTCCGACTTTGCCTATATCGGAACTTGGCGTGACGACATCAAAGTGGATACCACTGAGCTTGCCAACTACTTTGAGTCCAAGGGTCTCGACTACATCGTCAACAACGTTGTGACTCGCTGCCCCACCAACGCCATCACTCTGGCTGGCAATACCATCGAGATCAACAATAAAGAGTGTGTTCGCTGCATGCACTGCATCAACGTGCTGCCCAAAGCGCTCTCCCCTGGCGATGACCGAGGCATCAGCATCCTCGTCGGTGGTAAGGGTCACCTGAAAGTCGGCAATATGCTCGGCGCCATGATGGTTCCCTTCATCAAAGCCGATACTGAAGAGGATATGGAGAAGCTTCAGGACATGATGGACGAGTTCGTCGATTACTGGGCTGAGAACGCTCTTGATCATGAGCGCATCGGTGAGTTCATCGAACGGATCGGTATGCATCAGTTCCTGGAAGACATGGGTATGGAAGCCACCCTCGATATGGTGAGCCACCCCCGTGACAATCCGTACTTTAAAGCGGGTCATGATCACGATCCTCTGAAGAATATTCAACAGGCTGCTGGCTGATCGACTGCCCTGTACAGAGACAACGAACAAGACTGAATCACGAAAGAAGGAGTTTCACTCATGGCTAAACGTGAATGGGATACGATTGAGTCCGGGCCGCCCGATCACATGCAGATGCTGCACCCCGTCATGGTTAAGAACTATGGCAAGTGGAAGTATCATGAGCGTCCCCGTCCTGGTGTTCTGAAGCACACAGCCGAGAGCGGTGACGTTATTTATACCGTCCGTGCGGGCACCGAGCGTCAGGATACTGTGGATATCATCCGTCGCTTCTGTGACCTGGCCGACAAATATGCTGGTGGTTACCTGCGCTGGACAGTCCGAAACAATGTCGAGTTCATGACCGATAGTTGGGAAAGCGTTGAGGGCTTGATCAAGGAGCTTGAAGCTCTGGGTCACCCCATCGGTGGTACCGGTCCTTCCGTCTCCGCCATCGCCCATACTCAGGGTTGGTTGCACTGCGATATCCCGGCGACTGACGCTTCCGGCGTTGCCAAGAGCATCATGGATATCGTGCATGACGAGTTCATCAGTGAAGAGATGCCCAACCGGGTCAAGCTCTCCACCTCATGCTGTGAGATCAACTGCGGTGGTCAGGCCGATATCGCCGTCATTATCCAGCACACTCGTCCGCCACGCATCAATCACGAAGCACTGCACGCCGGTATCTGCGAGCTTCCCAGCACTGTGGCTCGCTGCCCTGTGGCCGCGATTCGTCCCACCACAGTCGATGGCAAGCCCTCGCTGATGGTGGTCGAAGAGAAGTGCATCTACTGCGGCGCCTGTTTTGGAGCCTGCCCCGGCATGGAGATCAACCATCCGGACTACTCTAAGCTGGCTATCTGGGTCGGTGGTAAGAACTCGAACGCTCGTACCAAACCCGCCAATATGAAGCTGGTCTGCCATGGTCTACCCAATAACCCCCCCCGTTGGCCCGAAGTCGGCGATGTCGTGAAACGCATCCTGGCCGCCTATAAAGAGGGTGGTAGAGATTGGGAACGCATGGGTGAGTGGATCGACCGCATTGGCTGGAAACGGTTCTTCGAAGAGACTGGTCTGACGTTCGACATGTACATGATCGACAACTACCGTCACGCACGGCAGTCATTCAACCAGTCCGCCCACGTCCGTTTCTAAGCACTGAGGGAGGAGAATCCCATGGCGGATATCCCATCCAATCCTTATCTAAAGTCGGCGAAAGAGTGGGACTTCAAGGAGTTCATTCGTGAACCAGGCGATGAAAAACACGTAGCGTACGGGGATGCCAGCGGTAAATGCCCCACCTACGTCAAACGCACGCCTCCTTGCACCGACTCTTGCCCGGCTGGTGAGGACATTCGTGGCTACAACAATATCATTCGGGGCGTCTGGCAGACCGACAACCCGTGGGAAGCCGCGTTTTATCGCCTCGCCAATATGAACCCGTTTCCGGCAGTTATGGGTCGTGTTTGCCCTGCACCTTGCCAGGGTGGCTGTAACAGGCAGTATCGCGACGAGACCATCGGCATCAACTCCATCGAGCATGCCATCGGTCAATATGCTGTCGAGAACAATCTCGGCTTCGAAAAACCAACGACACAGTCCGGTAAGAAGATTGCTGTGGTCGGTTCTGGTCCTGGCGGACTCTCCTTTGCCTATCAGATGGCCAAGCGCGGTCATGCTGTCACCATCTATGAGCGTGACGGTAAACTGGGCGGCATGATGCGTTACGGCATCATGGGTTACCGCGTCAATCGTGAAGTGATGGACAAAGAGATTCAGCGTATTCTGGATCTTGGTGTTGAAGTCCGTCTCAACACACGCATTGGCACGGACATCACTCTTGACCAACTAAGCAAAGACTTTGATGCCGTTTTTGTTGCAGTCGGTGCTCAGTCCGGTCGGGGTCTCCCCATTCCCGGTGCTGATAACGAAGGCTGCACCAACGCCATCGAGTTTCTGCGTGAATTTGAGTTGCAAGGTGGCATTGAGGATGGTGGCGCCGAACGTATGAAGGTGGGTAAACACGTGGTGGTCATCGGTGACGGTGATGTGGCCATGGATGTTGCTCGCTTGGCTCTGCGCCTCGGCTCGAAAGCGACTCTTCTCTCAGGCGTTGCCCGTGAGGAGATGAACTGCTCCAAGTTCGAGTTCGATGAAGCCCTTGCTGAAGGAACTGATATCAAGTTCCAGACCGGCTCCGTCGAGGTGATCGCTAAGGATGGCCGTGCTGCCGGCATCAAGATTGTCAACATGGTCAAGAAGGATAAGGGTGAGGATGGTTGGAATCATCCTGTTCCCTTCTTCCGCTATAAAACCGAAGAGGGCACGGAATCAGAGATCGAGTGCGATATGGTGGTGGCTGCCATTGGTCAGGGCACCGATATGTCTGGACTCGAAGCGTGCACCAACGATACTCCTTGGCTCCAGGTTGACCACAACTACAAGGTCAAAGGTCTGGACAATGTGTTCGGTGGTGGTGATGCAGTACAGATTCACCTCCTCACGACAGCCATCGGCCATGGTCGTAAAGCGGCTGAAGCCATGGATATGCTGATCAACGGTATCCCGTTGCCTGCTGCTGACCGTGATCGTCCGGTTAAATACGAGAAGCTCAAGTGGGACTTCTTTGCTGAAAAAGCTCAGAAGAAACGCACTATTACTCATCCCTCCATCGTTAAGGGCAACTGGGATGAAACCCTCTCTGTCCTGCAGAACGAAGATGTGGTTGAAGAGGCGGATCGCTGCATGAGCTGCGGTCTCTGCTTCGAGTGTAATCAGTGCATGCTCTTCTGCCCTCAGGATGCCATCGTGAAGTTCAAGGGTAACCCTGAAGGTGAAGTGATGTTCACCCATTACGAGCGCTGTGTTGGTTGTCACATCTGTGCGGAGATCTGTCCGACCGGATTCATTGACATGGCTATGGGTCACTGATCGTCACCCCGGTGACGAGAGGCGTTTTGAAAACGGGAGTGACCAGATCGGTCGCTCCCGTTTTCTTTGGCAATCAAAAAAGGGTGTTGTACTCAATATAGAACAGGATTGGAGTCATGGCCGTTACATTGGCAGTGCACCTTCTGGCCGCCGTTGTTTGGGTCGGGGGAATGTTCTTTGCGCATGTTGCTCTGCGACCCTCTGCGTCCATGCTCGCCGTACCTGAGCGTGTTCGTCTTTGGGAAGCGGTACTGAGACGATTCATGGTCTGGGTTTGGATCAGCGTCATCTCCCTGCTGGTGACCGGTTACTGGATGATCATCGTCGAGTATGGTGGTTATGAGTATGCTGGCACCCATGTCAGAGTCATGCATGGTGTTGGTTGGTTCATGATCCTTTTGTTCTTCTATGTCTTCTTTGTTCTCTTTCGTAGAATGCGCCGATTTATCAGTCAGCATCTCTTTCCGGAAGCGGGCATGGTCATGGAGCGCATCCGCTTGGTTGTCACTATCAATCTCATCTTGGGTTTACTCACATCAACCATCGCGTCAGCGGGTCGTTTTTGGTAAACTTCGTGCTGTGTGTTCGGCTTGATCGTTGGGTATTAAATAGATACGGTCGATGCCTAAAATAGATCGATCAATAACTGTAAACGTACCTGTCTGGTTCACTGACTTGAGCTTGCCAAAGGTTGAGATCAGTACTAGATGTTAATATCCTGGCACGCTATCCCGTGCTACCAAGGTCCTTTCGGAAAGAAGGAGTCGCCGTTATGAATAAGGATGAACTGCTCCAGAAATTGGATGCAACCATTGCGGAGGCCGAAAACTGGCCAGTCAAAGGCTGGAAAATTGAGTTCGGACCCTACAGAAACCCCATCTGTTCCCTCAAGGAAGCGGAAGAGCTTCCTGAAGAGGCACATAACAGGTTGGAAGCGATCAACTACTGGGCCATCGTCAAACGTACCGGTGAAGAGACCGTTGCCTATGGTAAAAAGGCGCGGGCAGCTTTGGAAGCTGGTGACGTGGATGGTGCTAAGAAATCCGTCTACTTCAGCATGTTCAAAGAGAAACAGCTTCTTGAGCGCACCACGACTTGGGGACCGATTTTTCAAGCCCTGAGCTGAATTGAGAATTAAGAATCCTGATCTCTTCAGGATTTAGCAGACAGTTAAGCCCTCCATATGTTTGTGGAGGGCTTTTTTGTTGAATAATCAAAAGGTTGTTATATTCGTGTCCTCTATTCCAGAGAAATATATGCTCAGTTGATCTACATCAAGGTTTCTCTCACTCTTCCTGGATAGAATCCCCACACTCTTCTTCGAAGGCATGCTCTTCACTACGACACCACGTCGTCTGTTCTGAGAAGAGGTCGTGTCGTTTGAAATCATCTGAAACAGAACCTCCATGGAGTTGTGGATATCATGAGTAGTGAAAACGAGACCAACATGTTTTGCTATCAGTGCAGCATGAGCAGCCCGGATGGGTGTGGATCCAACAGTCAAGACCAGGGAACTTGTGGTAAGGATTCCAATCTTGCTCGACTGCAGGATACTATGATCTTCGGTCTGAAGGGCCTGGCGGCCTATCGTGAGCATGCGAAAGAGGTCGGAGCGGATACGTCTCCTGTTGATGATGTCATCTCTGAGACTCTCTACTTCACGATGACAAACGTCAACTTCAGCTTTGATCAGCACATTGCCCAGCTGATGAAAATCGGTGCCAGTGGTGTCGAGGTGATGGATCTTCTCAGTGGTGGACACACCAGTCAGCTTGGAGTTCCGACTCCGGTGTCGGTGACGCAGAACCGCGCTGAAGGTAAAGGGATTCTGGTCTCAGGTCACAACCTGGACATGCTTGCCAAGTTGCTTGAAGCCACTGATGGCAAGGGAATCAACGTCTACACCCATTCAGAAATGCTGCCTGCTCACGGCTATCCTGAGCTGCGTAAATACGCTCATCTCAAAGGGAATATCGGTGGTGCCTGGCACGATCAGTCGAAACTGTTCGAGAAGTGGCAGGGTACCTGTGTGGTGAATACCAACTGCATTGTTCCACTGAAGAAGAGCTCCACTTACGGTGATCGACTCTACTCCTACAAGATGACCGGGATTGAGGGAGCTACGAAGATTGAGAATGACGACTTCAGCCAGTTGATCGAACAGACGTTGAGTCTGCCGGATATCAGCGGCTTCGACAGTTCGGATACGCTGACGACCGGTCATCACTATGAGACCATTCTCACACTGGCCCCACAGATTCTCGAAGCTGTGCAGGCAGGAAAGATCCGCCAGTTCTTCGTGATTGCCGGTTGTGATGCGCCTGGAAACGGTGGGGAGTATTACCGCGAGCTGGCAGAGTCTCTCCCTGAAGATTGCATCATCGTCACCTCAAGCTGTGGTAAGTTCCGCTTCAACGATATCGATTTCGGCACGGTTCCCGGTACGGAACTGCCCCGGTATCTGGACCTTGGTCAGTGCAACGACAGTAATGGTGCCGTGCATATCGCTTTGGCACTCAGCAATGCACTCAACATTCCGGTCAATGATCTACCGGTTGCCATCGTGCTGAGTTGGCTGGAGCAGAAAGCCGTTATCATCCTTCTGGCGCTCTTCAGCTTGGGCATCAAGGATATCCATATCGGTCCCAACGCTCCTCAGTTCATCAACAACGACATCCTCAACTTCCTTGTGGATCAGTTTGACCTTAGCCTCACCTCTTCAGCTGAAGCTGATCTGAAGAAGCTTCTGATTAACCAAGCAGCCTGAGTGTTCTCCTTCACGCACTGAAGAGGATCATTCTTGATTAAATAGAAAGAGGCTCCAAGGAATGCACGTTCCTGGAGCCTCTTTTTTTTATCATTCAGAAGAGATGTTACCACTCTTCCAGTGTCTTTTTTCCTGTTCCAGGACTCTGTGGCCGATCAGATTGGCGAATGCTCTGCACACCTGCCAATTCTGCATCATCAATGTCTGGAAAGTTTCCACATCCAGAATAAGCATCACAACACTGGAGGTGGCCACCACGTTCGCCGAGCGTGGGTCATTGGAGACCAAGGCCATCTCACCCACCACATCACCTCGTTTGAGTTCCAAACCTGGAGAGTTCTCTTTGCCTTCCACTTCAATTCTGACTTTTCCTGCAAAGAGGATAAAGATCGTATCACCTACGCTCCCTTTATTGATGATTATGTCCCCTTTTTCGTACTCTAGGACAGTCACCATGGGAAGAACGAGACTCAGAAGATCCTCATCAGACAGAGAGCTGAAGCCCTCTACCCTTTTTAGGAAGGAGAGTAGTACCCGTGAGCTGATCTCAAGAAGAGACATGGTTCATCTCCGGTGTGGGCCAATCTGTCATGGTTTCATTACTGGTGTGCAGTTGTTGGAAGAACATCGAGTATGGAGTGATCTTCACCATATTCGGTCAGTGCAATCTTCCTGACAGCCGTCACATAATCAACGTCGTGATGTGCTTGAAGGGTGATAATCACCATGGGACCCATGGCACGAAGCACGGTTCCGGAAAACCACTGGCTCTCCCCAGAATGCGGAACGAAACGGAATTCAACCAGCATTCCGTCTTTCATGATGTCCGGAGTGTGTTCAATCTCCAGGCAGAGGGCCTGCTTGTTGACGTCGAATGTCCTGCCTGTGATGATATCCTGCTTGCTGCCGAGTTTTAAATCCACAGGGATAGGAATTTTGGAACGGGGCGTTGAACGGCGGTCGCTTGCATCCCGACGCTCGTCTTCTGTCTGTTTGGAATCGTCCGGTTTCTGACTACGCCTATCACCCGGGGAAGCGTCGGAGATTTGATTCAGGATCAGATCAAGCTCTTTGGAGATCTGTTCTGCTACATTGTGCATCTCCTGGAGTATTTCTATTCGCAGGGGAATATCAGGCTGATTCTTGTCCAGCATGCCTTCAAGACGGCAGAGGATGTTCTCAACATCTGCAATCGCTTGATGGACATCACCTCTATGTTCATCAAGACGTTGAAGAACTTTGGGTTCCGGGATCGGGGTCTGCAGCAGCAGCCACTCTTGTAGACCGATCTCTCGAACACGATCCTTAACGCCGCGACAGTTCTCTTGGAGCGTTGAGATCAAGGCCGCTATCTCCTCCTTATTCTCTTTGATATCTGAGAGATCCAGAACCTGTTCCTGAGCAAGAACATTGATACAGCGTATCTTGCCTGGTTTGGCAACCATCAGGTTATCAACAGTGACGGCATCCTCTTCCTTCGGGGCGGAGACGATAGGCATTGAACGACGGCGTCCTGTCAGAAAATCCAGGGACATCTGCAAGAATTCGTTGATCTTTAACGTTCGATTATAGAGTGATTCGGACAGAGTGAGCGTGTGGGGTTCAAACAGATCGAAATCCTGGACAAGAATCTCCGACTGTGCCCGAATTGATTCAACTTGAAGATGAATCGTACGGAAAAAGAGTCTGTTGTCTTCGAGAAAATGTCTCCGACGCAGTGTCTGCTCCTGACTGTTGCCGGCAGCGATGGCCAGACCGATCTCTTTATCGACGCTCTGAACCCGTTCGGTAATATCGATGATGCCTTCAAGCCGGTCATCCAGGAGACTCATGGATTTATCGATGGTCAACAGCCGCAGGGCATGTTCATCAACCCGGCTTTTGGCGAGTTCCATGCGCTTGGTCAGATTGTCGACATGGAGGGTCAGATCAAAACCGCTTGCGTCTGTTTCTGAGAGCTGATGCTGTTCAATTCTGCTCAGCATGCTTTGGAAGCTCTTACGAATACGTGCAGCGTGCTTGGCGGCTTCGTGTTCCTGATTGTCGCTATTAATTGACTGCTCATCATCGGTTGCCCACACCTCCAAAAGACAGGTCTCAATGACGGTCAGCTCCTGTTTCATGCTGTCCAGACCCAGGAGGTGTTCGACGGCACTGCCGATTCTGCTCATCCTGTCCAGGCTGGTTTTCAATGGATTGAGGTGCGTTCGATGCAGGCGTGTCAGTGTGTGAATCAGCACTTCTTGGCTGTTGACCAGTGTAACGACCAGTTGGTAGATCCGCTCCAGTCGGGCAGCAATATCATCAACTTCTGTGACGAGTTGACTGCCATCGTCCTTGTGATGTTTAAAAACGTCGGTGATAACCTGGACATCTAGGCTCTCGATGACAGTGTTGACCACCCCTTCGTTTAACTGAAAGCCCTGAAAGCGGGAGAGTCCAAGCATTACGACCCCCGCTTCCTCCAGCTTCTTGAACAGATCCAACTGTTCACGAATCTCCAAGGCAATTTCAACTGAACCCCGGTTGGGCATGCGCTCAAGCGTATTGTTCAGAGGAGAGATCAGACCGTCCCGGATCTCAGGCATACGAACGCCCAACAGTTGGATAAGCCCGGGAGCATACTGGGCGTAGGCGTTGATCTGACCCCGGGACTTGGTGTTGAGTCGCATCTGGCGAAGTTGCCAGCCAAGTCCACTGACAGGAGAGACGGTGCTGGATTTTCCGGCCAGAATGATCTCTTCGGATTCGGAGAGCTCTCCGTACTTCTGTTGCAGATGGTTCAGCTCGTCTGTGAGCTGTTTATCATGTTTGACCAGCCCATCAAGCAACTGATGATAGCGCTTCTCAAAGGTGTCGTTGCCGAATGAAAAATCCCGCAAGAGGGCTTTGAAGATGTGGTTGATGAATTCAGGAGCCAGTGTTTTCCGTTCGAAAAGATAGCGCTCTATGGTTGTGCGACGAATATTGTAGGCAGTAACTGGTTCGATACGTGTCTCTTGGAACAAGCTGGAAAACCAGAAACGAAATCGCTCGCCTACTGTCCTGTCAGAGGCCGCTTTGGTGCGCGGATTGACCTTTTCAAGATAGTGGTTGAAGGCGTTCCGAAACACCTGACTGCGCGGCGGTGAGATGCGTGGCATGAGCGCGCGGATCTCTGGTCTGAGAAAGTAGCTGCGCAGTTCGGCAACGAACTTCTCCTCCCAGTTGATGAAGCGTTCCGTATTCTCTTCCAGAAATGTGCGGTCCCGTTGTCCCCAGCGCGCAACCATGGCGCTGAAAAAGATCGGGTCGGAGAGATCCATACTGATGGCAATAAAGAGAATCAACATCAGAATGAAGCCGCCCAGTGAGACGCCATAGGTTTCGAAGAGAAGATTCTTCAGTTGTGCCAGATTGCGTCGTTCAGCGGTCGGGATTGAGAGGTTCTTGAGCGCTTTCAAGGAGTCCAGATTGGGGATATCGATAGAGACGTCGATGTTGTAGCTGGACTTCTTGGCCAAGCCTGCCTTATCCACCTTTTTAAGCAACTCAATATGCTGATTGGCGATGGTGATGATTTGACCGACCACAGCAGCATAGGCTTTGGTATGCGCTTCCATGGGGGTGATGATCTCCTGCATCACCTCATTGATATGGTACGCTTCGACCTTGAAGGCACGTGAGACGCTGCTTGGTGAGAAGGGATCCATGTAGAGCATCTGCTCCAACACGGCGATTTCACCGAGTACCTTGTCGTGCGTCCAGTGGTGTTGACGGCTGAAGCTCCTGACGATTCTCCGCATCTTCTCCTGGAGGGAGGTGTCGAGATCGATCTCGGTGTTACGCAACATCTGGTCGATCTTTTTTGCGGTCCGGGAGCGCCGTTTCATCTGTGAAGAGACGTCTTGCTCTCCGGGTTGGTACCCTCCATAAACAACGTAGTGCTTCCCCCAGTAGCGTGGCCCTTTCTTGGCGATACCACTGCTGGCTGAACCGAGACGTTCATCTAGGGGGACTTGTTCAAACGCTTTGACCAACTGAGTTACCCGTTGCTCGATCATCACCTTGAGATCGTTGAGCGACGAAGGATTATCAGGATTGGGACGTCGAGGATCGCCCAGTGATAGTCGTACCTTGTTTTCAATCATGCGCCACTGATTGGAGAGATCATCCTTTTTCGTGACCATCAGAACGATGCCGTCATAGTTGGTCCAGATGGAGACACCAGTCAGGAATAAACAGAGTGGCAACAGGATCGTATTGCGTTTGAAGGCGTGGGCCACACCTTTGAGAACGCGCCCGACATCGGCCATGCCTTGGAAGATGCGCGCTTTGAAATCCAGAATGATCGAGGAGAGTGTCAAACCGGTCAGAATTGCAAGTCCGAGGCGCAGGGACTCATTCTCCGGCCCAACCAGACCCGGCCCAAAAAGTGCCACAGCCGAATCATCCTGAACAAGATCCGAGAAGCCCTTGGCAGTGGTCAAAGTCGAAAGAATGAAAAGAAGGATGCCGATGGCATTCTTGCCCAGGGAGAGCAGCTTCCCCATCATCTCACTGAAGCGCTCCTGGGGTGATATCAGAGTGCCGCGGCGACCAAGAATGTGCGAAAGAGAGCGTGAAACCCGGATCGCGTGGGGAAGGTCGGGAAAATGGGCGTTGGGGACATGGGCGAAATTCTCCTTAAGGAGACGCATGTTGATGCGAATCACGAGTACAGTCAGTTCATAGAAGGGATTCTCATCAAGCATGGCTTCGCTGCCACTCTTGAGTGCTTCATTGAACTCATGGAGCTGACGGATCGTTGGTGTGGCACCGCCCGTCTTCCTGGCCTCCTCCTCCTGAAGGAGTGCTTCACGAAGTTGGTGGATGGTTTTCCGGGCGCGTTTGACATCCGAGCCTTTGAGATCTTCCAGCAGGATGTGGAAGTCCCGCTTCTCGTCCTCAGTCTCATTTGGACGCAGGTCGGCACTCAGACGCGGTGTTATGACAATAGGGTCATCAACTTTGGCGCCGGAAGGAAAACAGCGAGATACCAGCGTGCCGTATCGCCTGAAGAATGGATTGTCATGGTGCGCTTCAAGCTGTTCGGAAATTCCCATGCTACCCCTCAGATCCCAGCTTGTGATCGCTACTTTCGTTATAATTATTTGTTTGACGCCGCAGCAAGCAGCCCGGTTTCGCAAAGTTTCGTCTACGCGGACTCTTCTTCACAGTCAATAAGGATGAAGAAACTTGAGTGTGTACGACATCACAGCGATGAAAAACCGTATCCCCGATACATGTTTCAAGAACTGTAGCGAAATGTGCTCAGATTCTCAATGGATAAGAGTAGAAACAGTATGATATTGTAAGTTTTTTCTCGATATAATGCGAATGGTTCTCATGTGCGAATCACGGGGGGGGGAATTCACGCTTTTTCTACCTGAACCCGGTTGTCGTGAAAGAGCGCTCCCCCTTTGGGATAAGGTGTTGGCGCATCAACAAGAAGATTGGCGCCAATCCCCTCTTCAAAGCCCCATCCTCCATGGCCAAAGGGGCAACTGCAGACTCCCGGTTGCACATCCTCAGTTAAAACGGCCGGCATGGTCAGCACGCCTCTATCGTTGAAGACGCGGACGGTATCTCCACTGGAGATCGTGCGTCGGGCGGCATCTTGCGGATGGATGGAGAGTTGAGGTGGTCCCAAGCGTTTGCGTGTGCTCTCAGATGAGGTAAAGGTTGAGTTATGACTCTCCAGTACGGGAGGTATCATGAAATCCAGGGGATATTTGCGGGCCAGCTCCGGCTGATCACCTTCGGTGACGGGCCAATGATCGGGTTTGTCGGGCATCACGGCGTGGCTCCAGGCAGGATAGAAGTGAAAACGTCCATCCTGTGTTGGAAATCCATTGAGAAAATGGGCCTCTGCAAAATCGGGGGTGATCTCTATCCAATTGTGCTCCCACTGTGACGGAGCAGGAAGGTCGGAGGCGCGGATGACGTCGTTGACCAACTGGGATGCATCCGCTGAAAAAGGTGCATCGTCATAACCCATGCGCTTGGCCAGATCATTGACAACGTCACTGTTGCAGCGAGCTTCCGCAAAGGGTGAAAGCAGGCGCGCTCCTTTCTGGACCGTATACTGACCGAAAGATTTATAGAGATCATCGTGCTCAAGGAATGTGGTGGCCGGCAGCAGGATATCGGCAAAACGGGTGGTTTCGCTGAAGACGATCTCATGAACCACCGTAAAGAGATCCTCTCGCCGCAATCCACGATGAACGCGTCCCAGGTCGGGACAGGAAACAGCCGGATTGCTGTTGGAGATCCAGAGAGCTCGAATAGGTGGATCAAGCTGCTCATCGGTAAGGAGAGGGCCGAGACGACTCATATCCAGCCGTCGAGTGGGGGTGGTCATCCACTGCGAACGATGGACCGGTTCCTGATTGATGGAAAAGGCATCACCCGTGGCAAAGAGGGCCCCCCCTCCCTGCTCTTTCCAGGCTCCGGTCATTGCTGGAAGGCAGGAGACGGCGTGGACATTAACCGAACCGTTGCGTTGTCGGCTCATGCCAAGACCAACCCGGAGAAAGGAGCGTTTGACCGAACCGTAAAGCGTTGCAAACTCTTTGATCTGTTTAGATGGAATACCAGTGATCGGTGATGCCCATTCCGGTGTGCGGGAGAGAAGGTGCTCCTCCATCTGATCATCAAAATCAGTCAATTTCACCAGATAGTTACGATCTTCAAGATTAGTGTTCAGAAGGTGGCACATGATCGCTACGGCCAGAGCCCCATCGGTGCCAGGTCGAGGTTGCAGATGCAGGTCAGCCAGTTCTGCCGTTCGAGTACGTCTGGGGTCGATAACCACCAGTCGAGCACCCTTCTTACGTGCCTTCTTGATGAAGGGCATAAGATTGATATGGGTGGCAACCGCATCGATTCCCCAAAGAACAATCAGTTCACTTTCCGACATCTCGGAACTACACGGTCCTATAGCTGCTCCTACGCCCGCCTGCCAACCACTGAATCCCAGTGTGTAACAGAGTGTCTCATCCATTCTGGAGAAGCCCGCCCGATGGGTAAGGCGATCGATGGCTTTCTGTTGCACGATGCCCATAGTGCCCCCATAACGATAGGGCAAGATCGCTTCCGACCCCTCCTGATCCATCACGTTCCGAAATCGTGCCGCAACGCGGTCAAGCGCCTCATCCCAGGAGATCCGCTTAAATACGCCCTCTCCCTTGGCTCCTGTTCGGACCATGGGATGGGCGACTCTCTCGCCATTTTGAATCTCATTGAAACGGGCAACCTTGCCGCAGATCACACCCTGCGTGAATGGGTGCTCATGGTTACCTGCCACCCGTTTCAGACTGCCTTGTTCGATCTCCACAGAGAGAGCACAGGCTCCGGGACAGTCCAGGGGGCAGGTGGTATGATGCTGTTCTGTCATCTCAATCTCGTCCTTTCACCCCACTGCTATTGATAGAATCCTGTAACCATGAGTCCAAAAGAGAAGCGACGCATCTCAACCATTTTCCGTATCCTTAAACAGGATAATCCCGAGCCACGAGGGGATCTGGTTTTTAAGAATCCTTTTGAGTTGCTTGTCGCAGTGGTGCTCTCTGCCCAGGCAACAGATGTCAGCGTCAATAAAGCGACTCCAGCTCTCTTTGAACAAGCTCCAGATCCGCAGGCAATGGTGGATCTGGGAATCGATGGTATACGGGAGCATATTCGCAGTATCGGCCTTTTCAACAACAAGGCCAAGAATATTCACGCCCTTTCACAGGAGCTTCTGGATCGATTCGCTGGTGAGGTGCCACAGAATCGTCCCGATCTTGAATCCCTACCCGGCGTTGGAAGAAAAAGTGCCAATGTGGTGCTCAATGTGGCGTTTGGACAGCCGACCCTGGCCGTTGATACCCATGTGTTTCGCGTTGCTCACCGACTGGGATTCGCGACTGGAAAAACGCCGACAGCCGTTGAGAAACAGCTTCTTCAAGTAGTGCCAAAAACCTACATGGATCACGCTCATCACTGGATGATTCTCCATGGGCGCTATATCTGCAAAGCACGCAAGCCGGAGTGTGCCGCGTGTCTTATTGAGCGTTACTGTACCTTTACGGAAAAAAAAACATCCTGAACAAAGCAGATGCGATGCATTATACTTGACATGGATCAAGCAAGAACAGAGACCATATCGAGATAATAAGTCTCTGTATAATCAATGCTTTATACAGCATTCTGTGTCTCTCCGACACATGATCATTGGCACGGCAACTGAGAAACAACGGGGAAGATCATGAGCCAGTCAGAACATTATGCAATCATCAAACATGTGTCCACTGATTTTGACACAACGATTCAAGCTGTCACCGAGGCGTTGAAGAGCCAAGGCTTTGGGATATTGTCGACTATTGATGTTTCTGGAACGCTGAAAAAAAGGCTCAACGCCGACCACCCGAGAACAACCATCCTCGGAGCCTGCAATCCCCAATTTGCGCATCAGGTTCTGACGGCTACTGCGGATATCAGTACACTTCTTCCATGCAATGTCGTAGTGCGCGAGGGAGAAAATGGGATAGAGGTGGCGGCATTCAACCCGATGGTTATGGTTGATGTTGTCGATGATGCCAGTGTGGCTGAAGTGGCTCCTCAAGTTTCCGAGCGGATCCGTAATGCCTTGGAAGCCTTAACATGAGCCGTTTTGAATCAGGCTGTAGACGAGGATCATGTATAAATGCATGTTATTGAAGATGAGTCTGAAGTTGTTATCGTTCTTCCGGCAGAGTTTACGTTTGATTCTCACCAGAGCTTCCGATCGGCCTATATGGTCAAATCGAAGCAGTTGAATTTTGTCGTCGATTTTTCACAGGTAACGTTAGTTGACTCTTCAGCTTTGGGAGCACTGCTCATCCTCAAGGAGTATGCCAACTCACCGGTTACGCTCCGTGGCGCTCAAGGGAGTGTAAGCAAGATTCTCAAAATGGCCCACTTTGACACTCTCTTCACTGTGGAACCTTAGAATCGGTGTGCTTGCTCTTGGAAAAAGTATGCGTGTTATAGAAAACGAACAAGAAATCTCCATAACTCTTCCTAAAGAGTTCTCATATGAAACCCACCAAAGCTTTCGGTCAACCTATATTTCCAAGTCGAAAGAGAAGAGCTATGTGGTGGATTTCTCACATGTTACCTCGCTTGACTCAACAGCATTGGGAGCGCTATTGATTTTGCAGGAACATGCCCGTTCGAAAGTCATTCTCCGTGGAGCAAATGAGGATGTCGTCAAGGTTCTTACAATGGCCAGCTTTGACGAGATCTTCACAATTGAACCCTGAAGGATTCACAAAGGACCTGTTTTCTTCCCATAAAAAAAGCGGTGGTCTTCTACCGACCATATGGCAGAGGAAACACCGCTTGTTGCATCATCACTGAGATGTAAGATCATCTCATTCTATTAAATCGCTGACTCATCCCGTTCACCGGTTCGGATACGGACAGCCGCTTCTACATTGGTGATGAAGATTTTGCCATCACCAATCCGACCTGTTCTTGCTGCTCCTTCAATCGCTTCGATGGCACGATCCACCAGTTCGTCGTCAAGTACCACTTCCACCTTGAGCTTTGGTAGAAAATCCACCACATATTCGGCACCGCGATAGAGTTCCGTGTGGCCTTTTTGACGACCAAATCCACGCACCTCGGAAACCGTGATACCCTGAATACCAACCTCGGCCAATGCCTCTTTGACATCGTCGAGCTTGAAGGGTTTGATGATCGCTTCGAGTTTCTTCATGAAGTCATGCTCCGCATAGGTGTCATTTTCAATCTACTAAAGTGTCCGTGATGCCCACACACCTGTCAAGATGTGCGTGAGGAAAACGGTTTCTCCGCTTGCTACCAGATCATCCTGTCCGGGATGTCGTTGGTGGCAGCACCCCATCTTTGTAAAGCTTGTAGGTGACTGCATCGACAAGGGCATCGTATGAGGCAGCGATGATATTGTCGTTGACACCCACTGTTCCCCAGGTGGTGTCGCCATCTCGTGACTGAATCAGAACTCTCACAACCGCATCGGAACCCGCTGTTGAAACCTGACGATGAATCCGAACGGTGAAATCTTCGAGCACCAGTTCTTTAAGTGTCGGGTAGAAGCGAATCAAAGCTTTGCGTAGCGCTTTGTCCAGGGCATGTATCGGGCCGTTGCCTATGGCAGCGGTGTGTTCCATCTCATCGCCGACACGGACTCGGACGCTGGCATCGGCGACAAGAACGCTTCCTTGTTGGAAATGGATATGGAGAGCGCAAGATGACTCATCAGCAACGCTCGTCCGTTGCACGAAATAGGGCGAGTTCGTGGGGTCATCCTCTCCAGCAATCGCCTTTTCATCCCCGTTCTGGACCAGAAGCTTCTGATCCAGATCCATGAACCACCGTTCATCGATCACACGGAATCCACAGAGTGAGAAGTAGTTGGGAACCTGATTTAACGCTTTGCGCACGCGAAGCTCAAAGGAGGCATCCGCTCCGTCGAACTGGTAACCACGGTGTTCCAGTTTTTTGATTTCAAGCAGCAACTGCTGCATGCGCGGGTCTTTGGAATCGATCTCGTCGATACCGAAGTCCTTCAACTTGAAGATCAGATTGCTTCGCCCGGATTGCTCGGAGACCAACACCCGCTGCCGATTTCCCACCAACTCGGGTTTGATATGCTCGTAGGTTTTGGAGTCCTTCAAAACTGCTGAAACGTGGATACCGCCTTTATGTGCAAACGCTGACGAGCCGACAAAGGGCTGGTTTTTTTGAGGGATACGGTTGATTCTCTCATAGAGAAATCGGCTCAACGGTGTCAGCAGAGGGAGTGCATCCAGGGTAACGCTGCAACGACAGCCCATTTTTAGCAGGAGATTGGGTATCACAGAGACAAGATTGGCATTGCCGCAACGTTCGCCGATGCCGTTGATGGTGCCTTGAACATGCTCTGCACCAGCTCGGACCGCTGCCAGACTGTTTGCCACAGCCAGTTCAGAATCGTTGTGACAATGGATACCGATGCGGCCACCAACGGAGTGTTTGGTGTGCTCGACGATTCGACTCACTTCATCTGCGAGGCAGCCGCCGTTGGTGTCACACAGCACCAGACAGTCCGCCCCTCCTTCATGGGCGGCTTCGATAGTCTTCAAAGCGTATTCTGGATCCGCTTTGTACCCATCAAAATAGTGTTCTGCGTCATAGACGACAGTGTCCACACGGCTTTTCAGATAGCGTACTGAATCGTGAATCAGTTCTAAATTCTGCTCAAGAGGAATGCCTAAAGCTCGGGTAACATGCAGATCCCAGGTCTTGCCGAATATCGTGATAGCATTCGTCTCAGCCTTCAGCAAACCCTGCAATATGGGATCATCCGCCGCCGCATTCCCTGCACGGCGGGTAGAACCGAATGCTACGATTTTGCTGTTTTTGAGAGGAAGTTTTTTGACTTCGTTGAAGTATTCCACATCTTTGGGGTTGGCACCTGGCCATCCACCTTCGATGAAGTCAACACCCAACTCATCCAACAGTTCGGTGATTCTCAATTTGTCCTCAGCGCTGAAGAGGACATCTTCACTTTGCGACCCATCCCGAAGGGTGGTGTCGAACAGTTCGACCCTCTTCGAATGTCCAGTATGGTCTGCCATGATGCACATGTCCTTACGCTGCCACCCTGACTTGCCTGTGGATTGCGTCAATATAACGTTATCGTTGCCCAGAAAAGAGAAGGGCGACACCATTTAGGTGGTCGCCCTTTTGCTTCTTACACGTTGCTTATGATCTTCAGTACCTATTGAACGGAACCCGTGGGTGATTCATCCACTCCGAGGACGTTGTCTCCATGCGCTTTATCCAGTTCGAAGGCATCATGGAGAGTGCGGACGGCAAGCTCTGTGTACTTCTCATCAATCACCACAGAGACCTTGATCTCGGAGGTTGAGATCATCTGGATATTGATCCGCTCATCAGCCAATGCCTTGAACATCCGCTGTGCAACACCAGAGTGGGAACGCATACCGACGCCGATGGCTGATACTTTTACGATCTCCGGGTTGCCACTGAGATCCTTGGCCCGGATACGTTTGACCGGTTCCTCAAGAGTCTCCATCGCTTGGTTGTAGTCACCACGGGGAACGGTAAAGGTCACGTCGGTTTCGCTGCCATCCAAGGAGGTGTTCTGGATGATCATGTCCACGTTGACATTGGCATCGGCCAAGGAGCCGAAGATCGTAGCGACAACACCGGGCGTATCGGGAACACCGCGAATGGTGATTTTGGCCTCATCGCGATTGTAGGCGATACTTGAGACCACAACCTCTTCCATCATGTTCTGTTCTCCTGTGAGAAGCGTTCCGGTTCCTGGTTCGAGGGAGGAGAGAACCCGGACGGGGACGTTGTATTTCTTGGCCAGCTCAACGGACCGAGTTTGCAGCACCTTGGCTCCTAATGATGCCATCTCCAGCATCTCATCATAGGAGATGCGATCCAGTTTTCGTGCTTTAGCGACGATGCGAGGGTCGGTTGTAAAGACACCATCTACATCGGTATAGATGTCGCAGCGGTCGGCACTGAGACCAGCAGCAAGAGCCACAGCAGAGGTGTCGGAGCCGCCTCGGCCTAGGGTTGTGATGTTTCCATCCGTATCTACGCCCTGAAAGCCAGCGACGACAACGATGGAACCCTCATCAAGATCCTTGAGGATTTTTTCGCTCTCCACCTTGACGATCCGTGCTTTGAGATCGGA
>JADGBX010000230.1 GCA_015231265.1 Magnetococcales bacterium
CAACGCTTCAATCGAAGCTGCCGGGGCTGGTGAAGCGGGCAAAGGGTTTGCCGTGGTCGCCAATGAGGTGAAGGAGTGCCGTAGCAGATGGGGAGAAAGTGACTTGAGAATCTTGGCATCCTTGGCATAGCGCCTGATGATATACCAGAAATTCTGACGCGTCATGGCTGTGCCACGATTGGAGACGAAGAGTGCCGAAGATTTCCGCTCCTTGAGCAGGCGAATACGTGCCGTCTTGCGATAGTGATCCACAAGATCCAGCGCAGCCCGACCCATGGGAACCAAACGCTCCTTGTCACCCTTACCGACCACACGGACGAACCCCATCTCCTCATCCAAACTATCCGTGGTCATGGAAACGAGCTCAGTCACGCGCAGACCGGTTGCATAGAGGGTTTCTAGCATCGCCGCGTCCCGCAATCCCATGTCACTCTTGCGATCGGGCTGTTTCAGCAGTCTCTCGACCTCTTCTTCATTGAGAATCTGCGGCAGTTGCCGCCGAGGTTTCGGGCTCTCCAATAGCTGACTGGGATCATCCTGACGGGCGCCACACGCTACCAAGTGCTGGAAGAAACGGCGCAGAGAGGAGAGCTTACGTGCCACCGTAGCCGATGCGAGACGCTTCTCCGTTAGAAATGCCAGAAACCCGCGCAGATCATCCCGTCCGACATGAATGACGGAGCTTCCCTGCTTTTTCAGATATTCGATTAATCCTTCCAGGTCGATCCGGTAGGCATCCAGAGTATTGGATGACAAGCCGCGCTCCACCAGGAGATCATCCAAAAAGCGGCGAAGCAAAAATGTGTCAGTCATGCATCTTCTCCGATATTTTTCATGGACCGTCCGCTCTCAACCGCCGGCAGGGCCAGTTTTCCGCGACGTTCCAACTGTTCTGTGTAACTTCTCAATGGTGTGGAAGCGACAACAACCTTCTCCGCTTCACAAACGATCACACCTCCGACGACCGGGAACCATCGGTTACCGATCTTCTCCAGGGAGCGGGCGAGCCCTACTCCCCGTTTTCCAAGCCATGGAGGAAGAAAGAGCGCATATCCAGCCTGCCGAGGAATAAATAGCGCCTCTTCCAACTGCTCCTGTAACTGACGCGGAGAGAACGGTCTACCCCAACCAAAGGGAGTGCCGTCATGCCGTGCCCAAAAACCGCGCCGGTTGGGGACAACAACCAACAGCCGTCCTCCAGGCGATAAGATCCGCCACGTCTCCCGCAGCGTTGCATGGGGTGAATCAGCCCCTTCGAGAAGGTGAGTCATGATCACCCGATCAAACTCCGCATCGGGAAACGGCAAAGCATCAGGACGCGCCAGTGCAATGCGATTTCCCTTGCCAGGAGGCCATCTGGCGACCCCCATTTCTGCGGGAGCGATACCGAATAGAGCATCGGTCCACTCCTGGGCAAGTCCCAGATAGGGCTGGGTAAACCCCAACCCCAAAGTGCTCTCCACATGCCGACCAGAGAGCCAACGCTCCATCACAGCACCGATGATCCGCACCACAGAGTCTCCCTGGGGCGTGCCATACCAGCTTTGCAATCGGATCGCTTCAAAGGCCATACTGTCTTCCGGTCCACACGGTTATCGGCTTAAACACTCTGCTGCCGACACACCTACTCTCTATCAGGGAGCACCGACGCGATGCCCACGCACACTCTATCCCTCACGCCTATTCCTGCTCGTAAGGACAACTACATCTGGCTTTTCCCCACCGGCCCCGGCCGTGTTGCTGCCGTTGATCCGGGTGAGAGCGACCCTGTGCTGAACTATCTGTCCAGCCAGGAACTGGATCTCAGCCACATTCTGATCACCCACCACCACTACGATCACGTGGAGGGCATTGAACCCTTGCGACACCGTTTCCGATGTCCTATCATCGGGTCCCATCTGGACAGACACCGTTTACCTGCCCTGGATATCGCCGTTCAAGAGGGCGATCAGCTCACCATCGGTAATCACGTTGCCAAGGTGATGCATCTTCCAGGACACACAACCGGGCACATCGTCTACCTGATCGACGATGTTCTGTTCTGTGGCGATGTGCTCTTCGGGTACGGCTCAGGCCGAATTTTCGAAGGGACACCTGAACAGATGTGGAGCAGTCTCCAGCGCATACGCGCCCTTCCGGAGGCAATACGCACCTGTTCGGCCCACGAATACACCGTGGACAACCTCCGATTCGCCCTCTCCCTTGAGCCGGACACTCCTGAACTGAACACACTTTTTGAAGACGCGTGCGCACAGATCGACCGTGACCAGCCCACATTGCCGAACAGCGTGGGTCGGGAGAAACGCTTCAACCCGTTTTTGCGGTGTGATGATCCGGTCTTTGCTGCACGCATCGGATGTGCAGGACAAGCGCCTGCCGATGTTCTTGCCACGATTCGTGAGCGACGCAACCGGTTCTGAACCTCTCTTAAGAGGTATCGATCAAATCAGGATGAATCATCTGATAAACTCCCTATTGTGTTCTCTCTCATGACTCTTAAGAGTCATTGGTGGTGGTGCATGAAAGCACCCGTTGTGCCGCTTCCGGCAAGCTCCAACCCTGTTTGCGGGCAAGCTTGGCCAGATCCTCATATTCCGGGCGCATAACACCTCCGGCAACAATGATGCCGACGGTCCCCCATGGGGTCTCCAAACTCTGTCTTGCACGAGGCAAAATATAGCGGTCCATGATCTGGACACGGACACCCAGCGAGGTGGTTTCACGAAGAATTGCTGCAGCCAGCACACTCTCCTTACCCGGATGTGCCACCACCTCCAGACGGGTACCGGGTCGACCTTTTTTCATGGTCATGGGAATCAGGGCAACATCCATGGCGCCAAGATCAAACAGCGTGTCCCATAACGGACCGAACCACTCCGGGTTCATGTCATCTATATGCGTGGAAAGGACGGAAATCGGCTCGCGGACCATAGCGAATTCCGACACGTTGTCCGGACTATTCCCTGCGCCATAGAGGAGCATGCCATCGATGGGGGCATCCATATTGGCAACAGCAGCATCTTCACCCTGCTCTCGACAGGCTAGAATCCTCAGCACATTCGCTCGACCCGGATGTTCACGATGGCCCAATCCACAGCCCCATGCATCGATATGATTGAGGCTGGGAGACTCGTAACGATCGACGATACCTGCCAAAATGGCGGCACCGGTTGGTGTTGTCCACTCACCCGGCGTCTCATCGCGACGAATCGGGATAGTGTGGGCTCGCACCAGTTCGGCAACCGCTGGAGGAGGAACCGGCATCACACCGTGGGCACATGTGACCGTCCCTGAACCCAACGGCGTTGGTGAGGCCGTCACCGAATGAACATTCAGTTTCCACAAGGCAAATGCCGCACCACATATATCGACGATGGCATCCACGGCCCCCACTTCATGGAAATGGACCGACTCCACGTCGATTCCATGGACAGTCGCTTCCGCTTCCGCCAAATAGCGAAAGATATCCATCGCTTTGCTCTTGACCGGTTCCGGTAGTGCAGAACCGTGAACGATCACGTCAATATCCGACAAATGACGATGCACATGCTCATGTGGGAAAACAACATCAATCCGAGTTCCGGCCATTCCACCATTGGTGGACTTTTCTACATTTAACTCAAAGGGAACAGGAAGGCTTGAAAGCGCTGAACGCAACTCTTCAAGGTCCAAGCCCAAATCCAGACAGGCGGCCAGAAACATATCTCCAGCCATGCCACCAACAGGATCGAGATGAAGAATCATACTGCACCTCGCGAGCTGAGGGTTGCTAGAGAACATCGGCCCACACCATGAGCAGGAGCGCGACGGGAATACCTGCAACCAATCGATCCTGAATGGTCCACGGCGTTCGCGCCGGAACCTGGAACGGGGGTAATGGCCCTGAAACTCCCAGGGTGGCGAGACGCTGTTCCTGCCTCTCCACATGCTGGGCAAGATGCATCAGCAGAGTGTCTGCCAACCTTGCTACGCGGTGCAGTCGATCCCGGATCGAGAGCAACACTCCACCGTCTGCTGGCTGCCGCCTCCCATCCCGCAGACGATGTGTCTCGCGAATCCGGTAGCCTATTCGATACATCTCCGGAATTCTGAGCAGTGCAAACAGCGTCAACCCAAAGAGATGATCCACTGGGATGCCGACTCGTTTCAGTGGTCGGAATACACTGTTCAGAGACTGAAGAAGTGTTGAAGCGTCTGAGAGTTGCAACAGCATCCAGGCCGCTGTTGTCATGCCAACCACTCGAACCACCTGCTCGCTCCCTTTTGCCAGCCCGATTTCGGAAACTCCGGGGAGCCAAGGAAGAATCGGTGTACCGGGTGTCGCCACGGCATGCACAACGATCATCATTACCAACAGCCACTTCACGTGTCCAACCATGCGCAGCCAACGGCGCCAGCTCCCTGCTCGTTCCAGAATCATTGCTGCAACAAGCAATGACACAGAGAGCAGCATTGCTACTGAACTGAGTGGTGCAGCGGCAAGAAGTGTACCTGTAGCCAGAAAGCCTATAAGCAGTGCGCGTCCCTCGATCAAAGGCTGATTCGATTGGACCGAACACTCTTTCGGGAAACCGCTCTCTCCTATTGGGGACATGGATCACTCTGCTCACGAATCGTCCCCGAGATCCAGTTCAAGCTCAATCACGGTATCATCGTCGGATTTGTCACGAACTGGCTCTTTTTTTGAAGAGTCACCGTCACTTTTCGTTGATCCGTTTTCGGACGCCTCTTCATCCAGGGAGAAGGAGATCGTTTCCAACGCCGTCTCAGGCTCTTCTGATTCAATCTTCGTTGTGACTCCATCAAGCTCATCGGCATTGAAAGAGAGGACACGGTCAGGATCATGTTCCACTCCAAGCGCCTCAGCGCTGGCTGATTTTCCTTCCTCTGAACCACTGTCAGAGAGAGAGGAGGCGCTCTCTATATCATCCTCATCTCCACCGAGATCCAACTCGGGAATGCCATCTGACGGTTCTTCTTCATCTCCGCCGAGATCCAACTCGGGAATGCCGTCTGATACCTCTTCTTCATCTCCACCGAGATCCAACTCGGGAATGCCATCTG
>JADGBX010000231.1 GCA_015231265.1 Magnetococcales bacterium
TCCGCCGCCACCCACGCCACAAAAGCCGGGGGTCGCGTACTCATCAACACCTCTCCCGAACCGGTGAGCAACTGGACCGCCTCCATTGCCGAAGATCTGGCGGTGATCGGCGGACTCTGGACAGCGCTTAATCACCCTACGGCCTTCTTCGGTCTTCTCCTGCTCTCCATCGCCCTGATGATCTGGCTTCTTCCGAAAATCTGGCGCGGTGTTGTCACGGTGTTTCGCTGGCTCGGAGGACTCTTCGGACTCTCTTCAAAAAGAGAGGATACTCCACAACAGTCGGAGTCTGTCCCGCCATCGGCCTCTACTCGGGAATCAACCCTCGACTCCCTGGAGAGGCTGACGCGACTGCGCGACAACGGCACCCTGACAGAAGAGGAGTTTCAGGCACAAAAACAACGACTCCTAGAGTGATTCAAAGCTGTCGCACTCTTCAGAAAGCTCTGATATCATGGCACTCATCTGCAAACAGTCATATTGAGCACTCCGCTTTCTCACGACCGGAAGAGCGAAACAGCCATGAAAAAAATCCCACCACCCGATGAACCGATGTACCAGCGAAAGATTCCCTACCTCATCAAAGCAGCCGAGGGAGAGCCTCTCGCCATCTGTCGTTGTGGCCACTCAAAGAGGGCGCCGTTGTGTGATGGATCTCATGTTGAACAACCGGGCAACGACACGCCGCTGGCGTATACACCGGAGAGAGATGAAACCCTCTATGTCTGCGGTTGCGGCGGCAGCAAGTCCATGCCTTGGTGTGATGGCAAGCATGAAGAGTGCCCGTGGTGGTAAGACGACCCGATGCAGTGATCACAGTCACGACACACCTCGCGTTCAAATCCTGACACTTAGTGACGTTTTCCATAATCACACCCAAAAAAATCATCATTTGCACTACATTGAAATTTCCCTTTCAAGAAAACAGCTTGCTGCTATCCAACAGCTTTCAAGAACAAATAAATCAAAATTTCCTTAATAAAACCCATTGGATAATGGCTCAAGAAACGCTAACATTCTCTCAAAATGAGAATGGGATGCAACTCTGTCTCATCACCTCTGCCAGACACTGAGATCCAGCGAGGAGTTATTGGCTGCGGATGACCAGCACCAGTTCTCTTGCCGAGCATCTCAAACCGGTCGCATTGCCCTTTGTGGAGATGACATGCCCAAACCCCGTTCCTATCTTCTGCACTTCACCCAGGAGACACTCAACTCCATTGCGGCTGCGGGCTTCTTTCTGTTCCTCTGCGACCAGTTCAACCATGCCGTCGGCGAGTATGAACTGATTCTCACTGCGATCATCGCCCTTACCTCCTATCTGGTCTATCACAACACCGAGTTGTGCACCTCGATCTTCGACTTCGTGACCAACAAAGCCGACTATATCTTCAAGGGCTGGGGTGTGGTTGCTGGCGTAATGCTCCTCGTGCGGCTGTTGATGGACTTTCAGACCATTCACTCCGTCCCCAGGATCATGCTGATCGTCTGGATCTTTGTGACCCCCTTGGTACTGCTCCTGGCACAGATCTTTGCCTGGAGAATCCTCAACTATATTCTTAAGATCAAAAAGAGCGACATCGATCGGGTTGTGATCATCGGAGTCAATCACGTTGGTGTGCGCATTGCGGGCGAGATCAATAAGAACCCCCTCTTGGGCAAGAAGTTTCTCGGTTTCTTTGATGACAGAAGCCCGGATCGGCTTATCGAACTGGATGATAATCTCATGCTGGGTAAAACCGATGAGTTGATCAAGTTCGTTCAGGATCGGGAGGTGGACAGCGTCTACATCTCTCTACCCATGTCGGCACAGGATAGAATCTTCCACGTCATCCGGGCTCTACAGGACAGCACCGCTTCCATCTACTTCCTGCCGGACATCTTCGTTTTCGACCTGATCCAAGCCCGTTTCGACACCATCCAGGGCATTCCCATCGTCGCTGTGTGCGAAACCCCCTTCTACGGCATCAATGCGATCAAGAAGCGGGTGTTCGATATCGTTGTCTCGATCTTCTCGCTGATTCTTCTCTCTCCGGTTCTGGCAACCATCGCTATTCTGGTCAAGACCACCTCCAAAGGTCCGGCCATCTTCAAACAGCGCCGCTACGGCATGGGAGGCGAAGAGATCGTCGTGTATAAGTTCCGCTCCATGCGCGTCATGGAGGATGGAGCGGAATTGACACAGGCCACCAAGGACGATCCGCGCATCACCCCTATCGGCAAGTTTCTACGTCGCTCCTCTTTGGATGAGATTCCCCAGTTCATCAATGTGTTGCAGGGTCGCATGAGTCTCGTCGGACCGCGCCCGCACGCCGTTGCCCACAACGAGGAGTATCGCAAGATCATCAAGGGCTACATGCTGCGGCACAAGGCGCAACCCGGTATCACCGGTTGGGCACAGGTCAACGGACTGCGCGGCGAAATCAGGAAGCTTGAGGATATGGAAGCCCGGACCAATTTCGATCTGGACTACCTGCGCTGCTGGTCCCTGTCGTTCGATGTCTGGATCTTGATCAAGACCGTTATCGTGGTGATCAGAGGCAACAACGCCTATTGATCTCGGCCTCGTGTCCTGCGGAAATGACGCACAGAGTCATCGCTCCAGTGGTGGAGGATCGGCACCGTGATCTTCCGAAACCCTGAAGGAACGGGCCCACATCGACTCTCCACCCGAGCGATTCGCGCCCTCGAACGTCTCTTTCTTCGTCTGACTCCTGCTTCATGGCGCAGGAGAGAGTCCTATCGGATCCGCAACGCCCTTGCCCACAGCCAGTGGTTGCAGTGCCAACCGTTGCGCCTTCTCCTGCAGGAGAAGCTGCGCACCCTCCTCCTGGAGAGCGCTGCACTCCCCTACTACACCGATCTCTTCAAACAACACCTTGCGTCATCACACCCCTTCACCACGCCGGAATCACTCACCACACTGCCGCTCCTGAACCCTCTCCCGTCTGCTCATTCCGACCTCCATCTCTCCCTTAGACGGCGTGGAACAGACCGCCTTCTGCGCGAGTGGATAGCGGCTGAATGGCATACACGCGCCCTCGAACGGCAGTGGCTCTGGACAGGACACCAATCAGGAGACAGACACATTACTCTTTCCCTGGTTGGTGCACAGGAACCGCCCCCATGGCAGAGCGTCCGCTCCGGAGACCAACTCCGGGTGACGCTCTCCCCGGACCTGATGAACCCGACCCAGAGCGTGGTACTTCTGACGCAGATGGCTGCGTTTGATCCGATATTGATTCAGGGAAGCCCGGAAGCGCTGAATCTGTTGGCCATGGTGTTGGAATCGAGAGACGAATATTTTGCTGGAGAGAGTCTTCGCTCCCTGATCATCGTTACCGAACCGGGCAGTGCTCTCCATGGGAAACGTCTCCGGGAGCGATTCAACACCACCCTTTATCCCTGGTTCAGCACACCATCGGACGCACTCTGCATCGGCACGTGCGAGTATGGCCGTCTCCACATCATCGATGACCTTGCCTGGGTGGAGACCATGGCCGTCTCCGATCGAGATCCCGACCGCGTTGAATTGATCTCCACACCGTTCCACCCCCCCGAGCAGATCGTGATACGGCAGCGAACCGGTGTGCAGGTCACGCTTGCCGATCATCAGGGCACACCCTGTCCATGCGGGCGCTGTTTTACCCGTATTCAGGAGGTTCACACCGAGAAGAGCACTCTTAGATCACTCGGCAATAGCGATTGAAAAACGGTCAATCATCTCCAGAAGTGTTCGTTTCTTGTAGGGTTTACTGATGTGATCGTCGCACCCTGCGTCCAGGCTTTTCCGGATATCCTGTTCCAGAGCGTAGGCGGTGAGAGCGACGATGGGGGTGGGTTCACGCTGCCTCTCCTGCTCCCATTGACGGATGACTCGTGTGGCGGAAAACCCATCCATCACCGGCATCTGCATATCCATCAAGACCAGGTCGTAGCCCCCCTTCTTAAACAGCTCCACCACCTGTTCGCCATGTTCGGCAAAGGTAACATGGTGGGGTGTCTTGTCGATGAAGGCGTTGAGCAGAAACCGGTTATCCTCGGCATCCTCAGCCACGAGAATCCGCATGCGCCGCGCGCCCTCCTTCTCATCGTGACCGGGAGGCGGGATGACTGGGACGGCGTTGTCGGTCGTTTTCCTGCTCTGGACCAGGGTGCTGATGGCAGCATGGAGTTCACGCCGTTTGATCGGTTTGACCAGATAGGATTGAATCCCCATGGTCAGACAACGCTCGTGGTCGCCTACCCGATTGTCCGAGGTGAGCATCATCACCAGGGGTGGCACGGCCCCGACCCTCTTGAGAGTCTCAACACACTCGAATCCATCCATGCCCGGCATGCGACAATCCATCATCAGCAGCGTGACGGGAGAACCCTTGGCGTTGGACTGTTTGATCAAATCGAGCGCTTGATAGCCGTTACTACACTCCAAAATCGTGGCTGACAGCGATTTGAGTGCCTCGCGGACCACGATGCGATTGACCTCGGTATCATCGACGATGAGGGCGGTGTACCCCTCCAGACTGAAGGGAGCTGTATCCTGCTCGACTCTTGAAGCCTCACCGACGATGAATCGGGCCGTGAAACGGAATGTCGAACCGTGTCCTTCAAGGCTCTCCATTGATATATCCCCACCCATCAGCCGACAGAGCCGTTGGCAGATGGAGAGCCCCAAACCGGAACCGCCATACCGTCGAGTCACCGAGGCATCCACCTGGGTAAAGGCGTTGAAGATCGTTGCGGCCTTCTCCGACGGAATGCCTATCCCGGTATCCCGGACGGAGAAGGAGAGCATGATGGGCTCTCCCACACTCTTCGTCGTCCTTCCCTTCTCAACCGATTCGACAGTGAGGACGATCTCTCCCTCATGGGTGAACTTGATGGCGTTACCGAAAAGATTGAGGAGGATCTGACGCAAACGGTTGGGATCTCCCTCCAAGTTAACAGGAAGATCCGGATCGATGTGGAACGCTATTTCCAACCCTTTGCTATGGGCACGAAGAGCCATGACATCGCAGGAGACCTCAACCAACTCCTCAAGGCCGA
>JADGBX010000232.1 GCA_015231265.1 Magnetococcales bacterium
AGAACACCTCCGCCGCTCGGAGCCGGATCATGGATGCCGATATTGCTGCGGAAACCTCGCAGTTGACCAAGAACTCCATCTTGCAGCAGGCGGCAACGGCGATTCTTGCCCAGGCCAACCAGCAGCCGCAGATGGCGCTCCAGTTGCTCGGCTAACGCTCTCATCCGGGAGAGGAGGGACATTGAGTCCCCACCTCTCCCGAGATGAAACTCGAACAGTGTGAACAGGGTCCGGTCCGTGCGGCAGGAGGCCGGCCTACCATCAGACGAGAATCGATGATGGTGGGTTTCGGCGGACCCTTTAAAGAGACTTTCGGGCAGGATCGACCCGATAAAATGAACGATCCACCTCCATCCATGGACGGAAGACACCGCAGAGGGCAGGAAGCTCTCTGCACAGGAGGAATAAACCATGTCACTCGTAATCAATACCAATATCGCTTCCCTGAATGCTCAACGTAAACTGATGGGGTCAACCCGCAGTCTGGGAACCTCATTTCAGCGTCTCTCTTCAGGGCTTCGTATCAACGCTGCCAAGGACGATGCCGCCGGCATGTCCATCAGCCACCGGATGACCGCGCAGGTTCGCGGCCTGAACCAGGCGATGCGCAATACCAACGATGCCATCTCCCTTGTGCAGGTGGCGGAAGGGGCGTTGGATGAAACCACCAACTCCCTGCAACGGATTCGTGAATTGTCGGTCCAGGCAGCCAACGACACGCTGGTCTCCAGTGACCGTGAGGATATCTGGAAAGAGGTCAACCAGCTTCTGGAAGAGGTCGACCGTATTGCCAACCAGACCGAATACAACGGTCAGGGACTGCTGGGCTCCACCGCGGGTTCCACAGCGGCAGCCAACTACACCGCCAAGTTCCACATCGGCAACAATGCCGATCAGACCATGGATATCGCCATTCAGAATGCCGGCACCTCAGCCGTCGGCATGGTCCGTTCCGACATCGGCAGCGGTACCGATATGACCGCTTTGACCGCCGCCTCCCAGCAGGTGCGGGCCAACTCGGTGATCCAGATGGCCGATAGTGCTCTGGAGAGTGTTGCCGACATCCGTGCCACTCTTGGTTCCTACCAGAACCGTTTCGAGTCGATCATCACCAACCTGGCTAACGTTTCGGAGAACACCTCCGCCGCCCGCAGCCGCATCGTTGATGCCGATATCGCAGCGGAAACTTCCAACATGACCAAGAATGCCATCCTGCAGCAGGCTGCAACGGCGATTCTTGCTCAGGCTAACCAGCAGCCGCAGATGGCGCTTCAACTGCTCGGGTAGTGTCAGACGACCACCGGCCTCCGGATGATGGTCGGATGAACGTAAGGGGCGGGAGTGTCCCAAAAGGAAAGGAGACATTCCTGCCCGCACTCGGGAGGATTTCCCATGATGAACGCAGTTGCAGCACCAGTGGAGGCGAGAACAAACGAAGATCTGTACCGGGGGAGCCCGGACCTTCGACTCATCACAGCAGGCTCCAACGACGTAGAACGCGCACTGATGGAGTCCTTGGTTGATGAGGTGGTGGAGGCGCTGACCAGCTTCTCTTCCTTGCGATTGGATGTGGATCCCGTTTCGAAGAAGTTGATGGTGTGCGTGACCGATACCGGTGCCGACACCATCATGAAACGGATCTCAAGCGAACAGATGATGGATCTTATCCGTACTATGAGAAGTTTGGAGAAGATCATGTTCGGGAAGAAACTCAGCAACGTCTCCTGACGGTCCCGATCGAACACCTCCCCGTTCGATCCCACCTGAAGAAGACAGTAACCCGCCGGCTCAACCCGGCGGGTTTTTCTTTGGTCGATGGTTCCTGTCATGACGGGCTGAATGTCAATACACCCCGGACACAAAAAACCCTGCCGACAGCTTGGCAGGGTTTTTTTGTTCTTTCAGACAACCGTTCGATTCAATCAGTCTCAGGCTGCCTCTTCGCGGGGGGCAAGTCAATCAGTCTCAGGCTGCCTCTTCGCGGGGGGCAAGCTCAGTTCCGGCGGAACGGAGCATCGCGCTCAGCTCATCGCGGGAGAAGACTGCATCGGTATCGAGAATGATGATGAACTGCTCATCCTGCTTGCCCATGCCCTTGATGAACTCGGTCCGCAGTTTGGTGCCGATCTTCGGGGGGGGCTCAATCTGACCCGGTTCCAGGTTCATCACCTCTTTCACCGAGTCGGCCAGGGCGCCCAGCACGGTGCGTTCACCCTCTTCCTGGACAGCTTCGACGATGATGATACAGGTGTTCACCGTCATCTCGGTTTCAGACATGTGGAACTTGGCCCGCATATCCACCACCGGCACCACATTGCCACGCAGATTGATGACACCGCGCATGAACTCCGGCGTCCGGGGTACGCGGGTGATCTGGGTATATTCCAGAACCTCGCGTACGCGCTCAATATCAACTGCGAAAACCTCATCCCCCAAAGTGAAGGTGAGAAACTGAGTGGTGTCGACGAGCCCTTTTTTTTCTGGTTCTTCCTCGCTCATTTTCGGTCCTCCCTCAATCACGCCTTAATCCGCCGCACCAAGATTATCGTCTCAAAACTTCGATGTTGGTGACGAACGGTCTTTTCGTTTCTGTATTGAGATTAAGGATACGCACATGGTGACGAAAGTTCACCAATAAAAGCGAATAATCGGTGTCTGTGCCTCATTTTCAGAGTTTGAAGTAGGCAAGGGACTTCCGGAGTCGATTGGACTGGCTGTTCGAGTTGTTCGCTGGTTGGGGCTGTTTCAGCGCAAGCGTCTGCATTGATGCATACTTATTGATGATGACGTGCGGAGAGTGAACCGTGCGGAACGTGGGTTAGCGTGAGCTCTCGTCCAAGCACTCTTCATGAACAGCAGCGATCTGCTGACAGTAGGTTGTGATGGAGAAGTTCTCACGGCAGTAGTGTTGACCGTTTTCAACCAACCGTCGGCGAAACGCATCGTCTCGGATCAGGTCGGTCAGGGAATCGGCCAGGGCGTCGGAATCTCCGGCGGCAAAGATCACGCCGTTCTCCCTGTCTCCGACGATGGAACGAATACCGCCCACGTCCGACAGCACGACGGCTGTCCCAACCGTCCACGCTTCCATCACGATCCGGCCAAACGGTTCGCAGTTATAGGGAAGAATCAGAGCATGCATGGAGGCGATGAGAGAGGGGCCGTCCGGGTGCGCGCCGCCCCAGATCACCCGATCATCAACCTTCAGCTCGCCAGCCATCTTCTGTAGTCCGGAGACGAACTCCGGATCGCCATCCCCAATGACCAGGAGGTAAGCGTCGGGATGGTCCCGTCGAATCTTGGCCAGTGCTTGCAGAGCCAGATCGTGCCCACGGAAATCGGTGATGGTGGCCACCATGCCGATGATCCAGGCGTTCTCCGGAAGACCGAATCGCTCCTGAAGATCGGCTGGAGAGAAGGTGAGGTGGCCGATGGCGTTGCGAACAACGCGCATCCGGCTGCCGTCGAGACCTGATTGCGTCCAGTGGTCAGCAACATCCTGAGAGTAGGGGACAAAGCGACAGACGTGGTCGTTGATCCATCTCTGCTTGCTTTGATTCAATCCCATGTCGCAGAACGAGCGCATGTGGGCGACCATCGGCACACCTGCTCGCTGCGCACTCCAGAGCGCATAGAACTCCCGGTTGGGCTGATTATTGGTGTGGACGATATCGATTCGCTCCTGCCTGATCAGTCGTTCCAAAGGGGCCATGCTACGGCTGTGAAACAGTCGGCAGGTGAGAAAGGTGAGCCACGGCATCCAGAGATCCAGCGCCATGGCCAGCCGCTCCATGAATTTCCATAGAGCTGGGTGCTTCTCTTTGCCTTCCCGGTCATAAAGCAGGGTTGGAATGCGGTTCACCGTGATGCCGAGATCACGATATCTCTGCGTCTGGTGGGTGTCGTTGATCACCACCACCTGTGGTTCAAAGCGGTCCCGGTCGACATTGGAGAGGTAGTGATAGAGGCTCTCGAACGATCCTCGGCCACGGGTTCCAGATTCGACGAAAAGAACGCGTATTCTCTGTTTTTCATCAGTATTTTTAATGTTTTCCGCCTGCCGAGTGGTCATTATGATGTTGCCTTCTCACGAGATGTGTCCGGTCAGGATTCAGAGGTGCAGGTGGTGTGGGATCTGTCGGGTTGGTGCTCTCCCCGGATAGTCGCGTTACTCATAGTGACTATCCAGGGAGTAGAGCCGGGAAGAGAAACAGGGTCGATCGATTCAACGCCGCTCAGCGGTAGCTTTTCATTGATTTCCGTCTCACGAGCGTTCTGCGCTTCGGCGTGCTTCGTCGGGAAGCTTTGCGACGGGAGGTCGTCAGTATGGAGCGGGAAGTTCTGGAGCGGTGTGTCGAGCCTTTTTCACCGGAAGTGGCCTTATCTGTCTGGCGTGTTGAAGCGGTTGGTGTCGAGATGCTGTCGCTCTCTGGACGGCTCTTTGCTGCTGAGGACGGTGCCTTGGCGTCGGACGCCTCGGTTTTGGCAGCGGCAGGCTCCGCCGTTTTGCTGCTGAACGGGCCCACTGAAGGGGCGTGGGAGGGGCGTGAGGACCAGGGAATTTCACCCATCGCTTCAGTCAGTCGCGTGAACAGGTCCTGGGGAGTTACCTCGATGGGGGGCAGTTCCAGGCGCTCCCATTCAGGGTGGGAGGGTAGGGGGCGCGCACTCTTCTGCGCCTCTGCCTCAGCTTTTTTCTTTTCCTCTTGAACGCTCTGCTCTTGAGCGTCCGGTTGGTCCCAAGAGACTCCGAGGGCATCGGCCAGCCGTTCAAAGAGCTGTTCAGGTGTCACCTCAATAGGGGCGTTGCCATGGTAGGCGGGTAGCGGATTGCCCCCGACCATGTCTGTTTTTGTTGGTGAAGGAGGGGGATCCGAAGCGAGTGTTTCCGTTACTCCTTCGAATCCAGGTCCAGTCTCGGTTTCTGCTTTGAGTTCGACGCCGATGTCATCATCGGTCTCG
>JADGBX010000233.1 GCA_015231265.1 Magnetococcales bacterium
ACCGCCTTCCAGAGATATTCCAAAACATGAATGAAATCCAGAATAATGGTCAAAACCAGACCATGATTTTTGGCCTCTGTTTGGATGCGCTCTAACTGTCGTTCATCCCCATCCACCAAGACAGCCCACTCCCGCTTCTGATGGGGATCCCGCCTCACGGCCTCATCAAACATCTCTCGAGTCACCTCTTGAGGCTTTCGTTCCAGGCTGGCCCACACTCGTTTATTCTGGACTCGAGGTCGCTCCTGCTTAGCCTCTTGGTCCGAATTGCAGGTGTTCATGATCTCTTCAGGTGTACGAGGGTGGGCAGCAACAGTATAGACCGAAGCCACGGTTGCCATGCGTTTACGGTTGCGCTTCTCTCCTGGGTTGAGCCGTGCCTTCTTCCGATCTTTCTGCTGACGCTCCGACTTTTTTCGGGTATGTTCGCGCAGACTTTCCTGGCGCATCACGACGCCCTTGCCATCTGTAGTCATTATCAACAGGTCCGCCGTTTTCTCTTCCTCTTGGTTTTGACGTTGATCGTAAAAACTTTCAAAATCACGTGAGGCTGCTACCGTGATCTGCTCGGTCTGACGTTTAGGAACTTTCCCCGCAGTCGTTGCCAATACGGACTTTACCGCCTCATCAAAAGAGTTCTTTGAAGCCTCCAGAGAAACCTGTTCCCGAAGAGTGTGAGAATATTTATCAGGTGGAAGGTTCAATTGAGCATCCATCGGGTGCAGATTCATGCATCCTCGGACGTTATACCCCTTACGATGGACCGTTACGGTTCCAAACGGGGTTTCAAGCTGTCGGCTGGTTCCCAGTTTGCAATGGTGACGCATCGTTCCTTCTGCCCCTTTTACCACAGCAATCCTTGGTTCTAATGCGGCCCTGTGATCAAAGTGGGCCTGGATCATAAGCCGAATTAGCTCAAACCCATCCCGCTTCATAATCTTCTCGATTTCCCCATGTTGCACCTGCCTGGACTCCTCAGATTGCAGCCACTCGATCAGCTGAAGGAATTGCTGCCCTGGGGCCAAAAATTCGCCCATTTCGTTGATGATGAGGTATCCTGAATTCATGGGGAGGTCTCCTGCTGAACGGATTGAGTCTAGGCAACCCATTCGTATCACATAGGCACTCCCCATGCATCCCCAACCGCCTGAAATTTAGATCAATATTTTTGGTCCAAAAGAGCCGCACCCAACTGCATTACATAACGCTGGATAATGCTTGTGAAAGTGGTTAGATTCAGTTGGTCTGAGTTGTGCTCTTTTTAACTTGAACATCGAGTGTCAGGTTACCAAGATATGCTTGAAGTGCGACCCTGCAAGTGTCTACCGACTGGTTCACCCAACCACCCTTATATGTTCACACACGATGCGAGTAACTCATGAAGGCTCTGATTACGACTGTGCCGTTTGGCGACCGCAACCGACAGCCACTCGATGCTCTGAAGCATGCTGGTGTCGAGTATCTCATCAACCCATTGGGGAAAAAATTAAAAGCACCCGAACTGGCTGACATGGTGTCTGATTTTGACGTTATTATTGCCGGAACCGAACCTATTACCGATGAGGTCATGGCAAAAGGTTCCAACCTCAAAATGATCTCACGCGTGGGTATTGGTCTCGACAGCGTGGACCTGATGGCGGCAGAACGACGTGGCATCACTGTCTCGTATACACCGGACGCGCCAGCACCTGCCGTGGCGGAATTGACGATCGGGCTCATGATCTCCTTACTGCGCTCGGTACAGGTTTCGAATCTACACATGCATCATCGCCGATGGCATCGATATTTTGGACGTCGTATCGCAACAAGCACGATCGGTATTATCGGCACCGGACGCATTGGAAAAGGGGTGATCCGCCACCTGTCCGGATTCAACTGTCAACGTATATTGGTTAATGACCTTCATACGAAACATGACCTTGGGAACAATCCAGTGCTTGAGTGGTGTGACAAGGAGACCATCTATAAGCAGGCCGACATCATCACCCTTCATGTGCCTCTCACCGCAAAAACCAAAAACATGGTCCGCAGGGAACACTTGGAACTCATGTCATCACATGCGATTCTCATCAACACGGCACGTGGTGGAATTATCAACGAACAGGATCTGTTCGATATGTTGAATCGTGGTCATCTTGGCGGTGCTTCCATTGATGTATTCCAAGATGAACCCTATACGGGACCACTCTGTGATGTTGACCGCTGCCTACTGACAGCACATATGGGTTCGATGTCCGAGGATTGCCGTACCCGCATGGAGATTGAGGCAACGGACGAAGCGATTCGCTTCTTAAAGAATGAACCATTACAGGGTGTCGTTCCCGAAGATGAGTACGCCGTTCAGCGTGAGGGGTTGTAGTTGTTATGGACAAAGTGGTCGTCATCGGCGGAACAGGGTTCATGGGAAGCCATACTGCGGATGTCCTAAGCGAGCGCGGGCATAAGGTGGTCGTCTACGATCACAAACCGTCACCCTGGTTGCGAGATGATCAGGAGATGGTGGTGGGTGATATGTTGGATCATGCGAAATTATCCGAGATGATCAAGGGCGCACGTTATCTATACCACTACGCAGGTATCGCGGATATCGGAGATGCCAAGAGACGACCTGTCGAGACCATTCATCTCAATGTCATGGGCGCTACCATTGCCATGCAAGTTGCCGTAGAGGCGGGGGTTGAACGTTTTCTCTATGCTTCGACCATGTATGTATACAGTCCCTATGGATCATTCTATCGGGCCAGCAAACAAGCATCGGAGACGGTGATCGAGGCATACCATGAACAGTTTGGATTGGACTATACGTTGCTTCGGTATGGATCTCTCTATGGACCACGGGCACAGGATTGGAATGGTCTTCGCCGCTATGTCAAACAGATCGTGCAGGAAGGGAAACTTGACTACCGCGGGACGGGGAAAGAACGGAGGGAATATATCCATGTACGTGATGCTGCCAAACTAAGCGTGGACATCCTGGATGAACAACATAAAAATCAGGCCATTACCGTTACAGGTCAACAGATCCTGAATTCTCAGGAATTGATTGACATGATGTTTGAGATCTCCGGTGTAGAGAAGAACGTCACCTTCAGCCAAGACGACAGACCTTCGGATCACTACACCATGACCCCTTATCGTTACACGCCCAAGCGGGCCAAAAAGCTTGTGCCTGGTGAATTCACCGATATTGGTGAGGGTATTCTGGAAGTCGTTGAGGAAATACACCAGGAGAGGCATGAGGAATGAGCACCAAAACCAAATGGATCTGGCTATCACATGTCACGTCGTCGCACACACCCGCCTATGGTGGTGGCCATGCCTTTCAGGCTGTTCCGGACAAACAGATCGCTCAAGGGGACTCCTGCAATACCAAAGCGCTGCGGTTATCAAACCATATCGGGTCACATGTTGATGCTCCACGGCACTTTGTGGATGATGGACGCACCGTGGAAGACTATACACCCGAAGAGTGGATATTCTGTCAGCCGCTGCTCTTGGATGTGAACGTAGAAAAATCAGCCATCATAGATGTCCATCACCTTGACAAGGCCATCCCGACTCATGTTTCGGATGCCGACATGGTACTGGTACGTACCGGTATGGAGAAAGACCGGAGTGAGGATGCCTTCTGGAAAACTCCGCCGGGATTTGCACCTGAAACGTGTCTCTATCTATCCCAACGTTTCCCATCGTTTTCTGTCATAGGCATGGATACCATTTCCATCTCAAGTTTTGCTCAACGTGAAATAGGTCGCATGGCACATCGTGCCTTCCTGGAATGTGGTATTCGTATTTTCGAGGATCTGGCGTTATCCTCTGTTCATGACGCCGCAGTATTGCGCAGAGTCATTGCTCTGCCATTCCGTTTCTCGGATGCTGATGGGGCACCTGTTACACTCATGGGAGAACTGACGCAGAATCTATCATGTGGCAGGGTAGACATATGCGGCTGACACGGATGTTCAGAATTGGGCGAGAACAAAAACATAACCCGGAATTTCCTTGGTATTTTCGTCTCTTCTTCGGTCTGTTCGGTGCTCCTGAGATCGGAGCCAAAATCCGTGTATCACTCGTTCTTGAGGCCATACAAGACCTCTCTTTCTCGCGGCTTCTAGATGGCAGTTGCGGTCGTGGATATCTCTCATTCTGGTTGGCTCGTCAACATCCGCATGCCAGTATACGTGGTGTTGATCTCAATCCGGAGCGGGTGGCACACAACCGAGCCACTCTGAAGAACCTCAATCTATCGAATCTGACATTTGACCATGCAGATCTCACGCACACTCTTCCTGGTGATGATCTCTACGACGCCATCATTACGGTCGATACACTGGAGCACATAGACAATGATGTCGCGGCATTAAAACGAATGCGCGAAGCCATGACAGATGATGGGAGGCTGATTATCCTGGTTCCTGCAGATGCATCTCGTCATTATCACTTTTTTCAGAAAGCGGCTGACTATGTTGTGCCGGATCATGTGCGTCCCGGTTATTCTGTTGAAGAGTTGCAAGATAAGCTGGAAAAGGCTGGTTTCATACTGGTAAAGAGTCGATATCTCTATGGATATTTCGAGTTGTATGCGACCCAGATTGGCATGGTGTTCTCAAACCGTATCGTGGTTTACGCTCTCTTGCTACCAATGATGGTGTTGACCGCCTGCATACCCGAACGGTGGGCCCCGAAAGTGATCACCAACAGCCTTCTGGCCATCGCTCGGCCACATCTCATCACCTCGGAACATCATGAACCCACTTCTTGAAGCTGCACGAACCTTGACCGTGCCTGCAATGGCACCATTTACTGGGGTGACCCCTTATCGACCCATGGTCGTGGTAATCAACTTGACCGAGAGCTGCAACTCTCGGTGCACCATGTGTGATTTTTGGAAGAAAAAAGAACCGCG